>CAZMLD010000108.1:0-7284 GCA_964566975.1 uncultured Thiotrichaceae bacterium
TACATCTGAACAATAACGATAATTTCAATCAGAATATAATTCTCATTGAAATGTTATTTCACACTCTGTAGTACATTATTAAGTGCTTCTTCCACAAAAAAATAAGTTTTGTGTACCTGGTCTAGGGTGTTTTTTTCAATGCTGCCTTGTTCACAGGCACGCTCAGCTTTCTTGCACAGCGCAGATAGCCCAGTAGCGCCTACATTCATGCTAGATGACTTTAATGTGTGCAGCACCCCTCTCGCTGCTTCAACATCTTCTTTTTTCGTAGCCTGTATTAATTCTGCAAGCAAACGAGGTGATTGCTCCAGGTAGATTTTTATTACTTTTTCAACAAGACTTGAACCACTTTTATTTTTTTTGTTATAAAGTCGATTTAAAATACGCCGGTCTAGCTCTGCTGAACCAGCGCTTATGTCATGTAAGATATTTACATCATCCTGATTCTTATGTAAATCAAACGATTTTATTGATGTTTTCGCTTTAATTTTCAGCCATTTATTTACCATTAGTTGCAATGTAGCCAAGCTAAATGGTTTGCTTAAAAAGTCATCCATTCCGCTAGCAATACATTTGTCTCTTGCACCTGCAATTGCGTGTGCCGTGAGCGCTATAATCGGCATGGGTTTTTTCTGTAATAGCTTTTCATTACTTCTTATTTTTTCTGTTGCCGTATAACCATCCATAACTGGCATTTCACAGTCCATTAATACTAAATCGTATCGATTTTCATTAACAGCTGCAACCGCCTGTTTACCGTCATGTACTACATCTATGTAAAATCCAAGCTCGTCTAACATATCAAGAGCAACCTCACAATTCACCAAGTTATCTTCGACCAGCAATAATTTTTTCTGCTCCCCAGTTTCCACTATTACAACATTATTTTTCTTTTCAATGGGCTTTGATTCGACAATAGCTGTATGCTCAACGTAAGGTAGTTCAATCCAGAAGCAGCAACCATCACCCTTGCGGCATTCGACACCAATTTTCCCATGCATTAATTCAATAAACTGCTTACATAAACTTAAACCAATGCCGGTGCCATCAATGCCTAGTTTTTCAGCACCTAAACGTGAGAATGGTTTAAATAATTTATCTGTGGCACTTTCGTCTATACCATAACCCGTATCAATAAAAGAAATGCGTGTCACATCGCTATCATCAACATCTAAAATAATTGAAATCTGACCACCTTGTTTGTTATATTTAACGGCATTATCTAATAAATTAACAATAATTTGTTTCAAGCGTTTACTGTCTGCCATGACAAAAACGTCGGCGTTGCCAAGATTGCTAGAAATGGTAATATTTCTTTGCAGCGCCTTAGCCTCTACCAGTTTAATTGATCCACGTATCACTGCCTGGCAATTAGTCAGTGCCATAGTCATATCGACATTACCCGCTTCAATGCGAGCCAGATCCAGCACATCATCAACAATTGATAACAGGTGCTTTCCTGCTTCGACCACTTTTTGTGAGCGATCACGTTGTTTTTCAGTCAAAGGATCTTTTGTATCACGCAACAGTAGTTCATTCATGCCCATAATGGCATTTAATGGTGTGCGTAATTCATGGCTCATACGAGATAAAAATTTTGATTTCTCTTCGTTGGCGGCTCTTGCTTTAGCCGTTTGCAACATCAGTTTATGTTCACGCTGTATCGCAATTTCATTTGAGCGTAACATGTTTAATGTTGAATCATAATACAATGATGATGAACGCAGCATAATGATAGAATGAACTATTATTGCAAAAATAATCATCGCTGCATTTGGCAAATCAGAATAAAAAACAGCGTACATCAGGGGCAGCGTTAATACCATGATAAAACTGAATGTAGGCGCTCTCAAAGACCCCATCGTGGTATGTGCGGTGGCGATCACCCCCATCACAACAATGAGTAAGAAAATCTGATCGTGGAGCTCAACCACAGGAAATAACAGCAACGTTAGCACAGCCCATGCCATTCCAGAAAATAGCGTGCCAAAAAAATGTTGTTTCTCTGCCAGCTCAACATTAACCTTATAATTTTTACATGCTCGGGTATAACGCCAGTGAATATAAGAACGAAAAATAACGACCAAAGTAAACAGCGCCAAACAGACAAGTAACCTGCCGATAATGTCTGGTGAATACAAAAAACCAATAACAAATACCGCAACCAAAAAAGTAGTAAACAGAGAAAATGGCTGCTTATGGTATGTCAATTCAACTTGTTTTTTGATAATACGCAAAGAGATCTCATCCTTGCAATGTTGTTCAGCTTTCATTACATTTCTTTCCTCCTTGCACGCCCGTTTTTTTCAAATTAAACGCAAACTTTATAACAATTTACCTGACTCAAGCATTATAGACTTTTGCCGATAATTGGCAATGTACAACAGATCAGAAAATAAATGCGACTTTTTCCCCTTTAGCAAAAGATTAGAAAAAAACACAGATCATTGTCAGACAACCCTTTCTGCCACTATGGCAAAACGTAAAAACAATATGACCACCGCGCCTACTGGATAGTTCGATGCACAACACATCAGCTCACGCACAAACATTAGCCGCTAATTTAACCAATAGAATTAGTGCATCCAGGAAACAGGAAATCATCAACAGTCTATTGTTTATTAGCATGGAAGAGCTATCACTGCAGGAGAAGCTCCACCGTTCTCTAAAAATCCTGTTTAACACGCCCTAGGTGCAGACAAATGCTGAACCAGCCATTTTTATCATACAATTAAGAAAGCAACGGTATGACGCTGCTAACACTTTACAACATGAGAAAAAATACTCAGCTCAAATGCCTTGATACAGAGTGTCGTAATAATGTTGACGATCAATCAATCACTCTATTATTGTACTGGCAAACAACCTGAAGCTCAGTATTATTGCCGAAGGCGCCGAAGGTGCCGAAAAATAGAACATATGAAGCTTCTTAATTCCGCGCCTCAATTGTGAAGAAGTTCAGGGTTATTATATTAATCTTTGACAAACCAGCCTCTGTCTGCACCACAATTTATTGGCTTTGTCTTGCTCTCACAAGAATGAATGAATAAAAATATCCAGTTAACTCTCACCACACATACCGTACAGCTATAAGCATTAATTCTGTGTACAATCAGACATCTTCAATATTGAACCAGAACTTCCACAGTGAGTACTATGGCTTACCAGCACAACATTTTAACAAAACCCAATATACTAATCGTTGATGATGATGCCACCATCCGCCTGTTAATGCGCGACTTTTTAACTGATGAAACATACTCAATTAAAGAGGCAGAAAATGGGCGTGACGCACTCGCGCACTTTAAACAGCATCAGCCCGATCTGGTTTTACTCGACGTGAACATGCCTGGAATAAATGGTTTTGAAGTGTGCGAGAAAATTCGCAAGCTTTATGGTGACACGGATACTTCTATTGTCATGGTTACCGGACTTGATGACTCGACATCTATCGAAAAAGCCTATGCTATGGGCGCAACTGACTTTATCAGCAAACCCATCAATTGGGACACCTTTCCTTACCGCATTCAATATCTCATTAAAGCAAGAAACGCGATAATAGAAACAAAATATCAAAAAGAACAGGAAGTTCATAATAATAAAATGGAGGCAATAGGCGAATTAACCAGTGGCATAGCGCATGATTTTGGTAATTTGATGACTGTTGCCAAGGGTAACCTCGATCTTCTTCAAGACTATATTGCACAAAATACTCACATCAGCACCCTGTGCCGAGAGTTAATTGAAGATGCACATTCCGCCGTTATAGACAGTGTTGAACTAACCAGACAGTTATTAGCCTTTTCAAGAAAAAAATCAATCGCAGCTGTTGCGGTCAATATCGAAAAAACAATAAAAAAATTCCACAAACTCTTTGAAAATACCGTTGGTGAGTCAATACAATTATCAGTAAATATTCACCCTGACCTGCCCAATATTCTTGTCGACCCTGCACAATTTGAAAGCGCCTTGTTAAATATAATCATCAATGCCAGAAACGCAATGCCAGAGGGTGGGCAATTACATATTAACGCTGAAATTATGACAACTCAGCGATCGCATGAAATCATTCGCAATGCCGACAATCATCTGGGAAAAAAGTGCATTTGCATCAAAATAAAAGACGAAGGCCTTGGCATGAGCAAGGAAGTATTAAATCGCGCAATTGAACCCTTCTACACCACCAGCAAAACAACAGGAACAGGTTTAGGCCTAAGTATGGTATATGGATTCATCAAACAATCCGGCGGGGAGCTAATCATACACAGCAAAATTTCAAGAGGAACCACCATTTATCTGCAATTTCCAATAGTCAAAAACTTACCAGTACAAAAACCTAAAACAGAGGACATCCATACCTTACCGGATATAAAAGCAACCATTCTTATTGTTGAAGATCAGCCCAATGTAAGACAGTTTGCGGTACGTTGTTTAAACAAACCAGGCATTACCATTTTACAGGCTAAAGACGCTGCTGAAGCAAAACAGCTATTAAAAACAAATAAAGGCATCGACTTATTGTTTACAGATGTGTTGATGCCTGGTGATACCAACGGGCATGGGCTTGCCACCTGGGCAAATGCTAGGTATCCGGCACTTAAAATACTGCTTACCACCGCTATGGAAAACAAGCCAGGCAGTAATCAATCTGGCAGAACTCATAATTTTGAACTGTTACCCAAACCCTACAATAAATTTGAACTAACAAAAAGAGTCTGGCAGGCACTGGCTTAATTTATTATTTAGCATACACACAACAATACATTAAAATAATATACCCTTTTTCAGCTAGCTCTGACATTAAAAAACCATAATTTTCTGTGATTGGTCAGGCCTCCAGCAGCTGCCGTAACTTATAAATCATCAGATAGCAAAAAGCTATACAACACTTATCGCCCCGACATAACTTTGCCCCCTGCAATAACAAAGTCAACAACCCATTGATTAATATGTATTAATCATCTTTATCATTGACATGTCTTTACATTAAAGCCATTTATGAAGCGCCATTATTTTGTCAAACACGCTATGATTACACTGCGTTTAAAACACAACACGGTCAAACAGACAATCAGTATAGTATCGCTACACAGAAAATATTGTCTTTTAGTCAGACAGCTACAAAATAAAAAATCCAACGAAATAGCAGCAGAGGATTAGCAAAGTGAAAACAATGGTCACACATGAAACCAGACAAAACAACGCACAGTTCAAAGATCTGATTGGTAATAGTCAGTCAATGCAAAAAGTTCAGCGTGAAATTACGCAGGTAGCAAATAGCACAGCCAATGTGTTGATACTGGGTGACTCCGGCACTGGCAAAGAAGTTGTTGCCAGAAATGTCCATTTTCTTTCTAACCGTCGTAATAAAAACTTTGTCCCTATTAACTGTGGCGCTATTCCACCTGACTTACTTGAGTCTGAATTATTTGGTCACGAAAAAGGCGCTTTCACTGGTGCTATTACCTCGCGTCAAGGACGATTTTCACTGGCTGAAGGCGGCACACTATTTCTGGATGAAATTGGCGAAATGCCAATGGCCATGCAGGTAAAGCTGCTACGAGTTCTTGAAGAGCGAGTATTTGAACGTGTTGGAGGAATGCAGGTAATACAGGCTAATGTACGAATTATCGCTGCTACAAATCGTAACCTTGAGGAAATGGTTAAAAAAGGTGATTTTCGTGAAGATTTATTTTTCAGGCTAGATGTATTTCCAATCAAAATACCTGCTCTGCGCGAGCGTATTAGCGACCTGCCCCTGTTAACAAAAGAACTCATCTCCAGGCTGGAGCGTACCAGTCAAAACTCCGTACGTTTTACAAAAGGTGCCGTCATTGCAATGTCTAAATACAGCTGGCCTGGCAATGTTCGAGAGCTAGCCAACCTTATTGAACGCATGTCAATAAAACACCCTAATGGATTAGTGAATGAGAACAACCTGCCTGCGAGAATCACAGCGAATATCACAAAAGAAAACAAGGGTATTGAGTTTTTAGATATAGAAAATAGTGAGTTTCAATCTGACCATGAAAAACTCAGCATCATCGACTCCCCGCAAATTGATTTCCCTGTTAAAGATTTTGACCTTAAAACCTATATATCCAGCATAGAAATAAAAATTATAGAAGAAGCACTTAATAAAACTGATGGTGTTATCGCACATGCCGCTAAATCACTAGGTTTACGCCGTACCACACTTGCAGAAAAAATGCGTAAATACAATATAGGAAAAAACACTGAACATGCTAATTGCCATGTTTATTGAAAGTAGGCTCCGAAGCATAAATTTTTATCACAGTGGAGTAGCTCAGACTTGATCTAACAGTCACCCTAAAAAACGGGTAATGCTCAGACCAAGTCTGAGCTACTACATATTATTGCTCATGGCGATGTATCCTCTTTAGTTTGTTTTAATGTTTGGCAACATCCAATAAGCCAGATACGCCACTTTTTTTCAATACGCGACAGGTTAAACACTAGATTCGACTATAAATCTCAAGCAGTTTTGCAACTACTCGCTATTCTGCGGTCAGAATACAATAGCGAGGAGAAAATGAAACTAGAAGATCGTATTCAAACACTGGGAAAAGAACTATTTAGTGATACGACACAATCCACTGGTGAGCCATCATGGCTTGACAGACTTATTGAACATGGCTTACATGACCAGAAATTTCGTATACAGGTACTACGCTTTATTGATGTGCTGCCTCGCCTCAATAACGACGCCGACTTAACCCGCCATCTGCAACAGTACTTTGGCAAGCTGAAAATGCCTTTCCCCGAACTGACACAATGGGGGTTAACACAGTCAGATAAACCTTGGCTCAGCCATATCGTAGCGCCATTAGTACGTTTAGCCGTGCACGGCTTTTCCAGAAAATATATGGGCGGAAGCACGATACATGCAGCGACAAACACGATAAAAAAATTACATAAGAACGGTATGAGCTGTAGCTTGGATATTCTTGGTGAGGCTTCAATTTCAGAAAAAGAAGCTAAACGTTATCAACAAGCATATCTGAAAATGATTCCTGCCATGTCCATGCAAATGAAACAATGGCGAGATACAAAAAATATTAATAACAGGCATAGCCGCAACGCCCCAGTGCTTAATATTTCTTTAAAAATTTCTTCACTGTATTCACAAACAAACCCAGTTAACCTTGAGCACAGTATCAACAGAATAAAACACCGTTTATACCCAATACTGGAATGTGCGCGTGAGAATCATGCTTTTGTTTTGCTTGATATGGAACAATATAGTTTTAAGAATATTACCCT
>CAZMLD010000109.1:0-7192 GCA_964566975.1 uncultured Thiotrichaceae bacterium
CTTCCACTTAACCTTGACCGCCTAAAGGCGTGGGATTTACGGATCCCCTATCGGGACTTTAAAAATATAACCTCTTGTTTTCTTCGCGTCTTTTGCGTTCTTCGCGGATTAGCCGTTTTTAAGTTTCGTTTCCATCAACGCAATAAAGTGGTCGAACACTGGGGCAATGTCATGCGGCCCTGGGCTCGCTTCGGGGTGACCCTGAAAACCAAATGCGGGTTTGTCCGTGCGCTGAATACCTTGTAATGTGCCATCAAATAAAGAGCGATGAGTGGCAATTAAATTATCTGGCAGGCTGTCTTCAGCAACAGAAAACCCATGATTCTGGCTGGTTATCATGACTTTAGATGTTGCCAGATCCTGTACCGGATGGTTCGCACCATGATGGCCAAACTTCATTTTTTGTGTTTTAGCGCCACACGCCAACGCCAGCAGCTGATGCCCCAGGCAGATACCAAATATCGGTGTCTGCATTTCTAGAATCTGCCGAATGGCTGTGATGGCATAATCACAGGGCTGCGGGTCACCCGGACCATTGGATAGAAACACGCCATCAGGGTTCATCGCTAATACCTCACTGGCTGGTGTTGTTGCTGGCACCACGGTTACTTTACAGCCACGCTCCACCAGCATGCGTAAAATATTGCGTTTTACGCCATAATCATAGGCAACAACATGATAAGCAACATCAGGATGTTTTGCATCTATAGTCGCAGCCGGCTGGTTTGTTTCCAGGTTCCAGACACTCTCTGCCCAGATATAAGCTTCGGTAGCGCTCACTTGCTTTGCCAGATCCACACCCGTTAAACCAGTAAACGCAGCAGCCGCTTTTATAGCAACGGCTATTTTAACATCATCAACGCTTTCAGCCGCAATGATGCAACCACCCATTGCGCCTTTGTCTCGCAGTATCCGAGTTAAGCGGCGCGTATCAATATCTGAGATGGCAACGGTGTTATTGTCGAGCAGATAATCATGTAGACTTTGTTCACCGCGCCAATTGCTCATTATCATGGCACTGTCACGAATAACCAGACCACTAGCATGAACGCCAGTAGACTCGGCATCGCCAGTATTGCAGCCAACGTTGCCGATATGCGGGCAGGTAAGGGTAACGATCTGCTTCCTGTAGGAAGGATCAGTCAGAATCTCCTGGTAGCCGGTCATTGCTGTATTAAAGACCACCTCACCGACAGTCTCACCAGAAACGCCTATGGACTTGCCGTAAAACAGGCTCCCATCTTCAAGCGCAAGTACAGCTGTGGTCAATACATTCTCCAGAAGGCACGTCGGAAGACGTAATTCCATCATTAGGTTCGTTACAAGAAAATTGCTCCTGCATTTTCTATATACCGTCCATCCATGGACATAACAACACACCATGTGCCACTACTTGTGATTTTACTATGTGGCTACTCAGTGACCGATATTTAAACTATAGCACTGATTTTATTTTCATATTTCTGACTGAAAGTTAACACCAGCAGTTAGCGCCAGTAAGAAAAGACAGATATAAAAAAGGCTGGTTCGAATATAACCACCAAGTAGTTAAACCGAGTAGTCAAATTCGTCCAGCCTTTATTCTGAGATAACGGTCTCAGAATAAAAAAATAATGGCGTCCCCAAGGGGAGTCGAACCCCTGTTGCCGGGATGAAAACCCGGTGTCCTAGGCCTCTAGACGATGGGGACGCACACGTTGCAACATCATCTTAGGCCTTGCTACAACGGGCGGGAAGTCTACTGGGGAATGCCCCCGAGGTCAACACTTTTACGGTGAATTAGCACTGTTTTTTCGTCATAACGCGCTGCATGCCTAAAACAGCACACTCACCTCACGCTTTACACCAGAGTTTTAGCCAAGGCAACATCGCTATCCTTTACTTTATCCTGAGACCACAAAAAAACCCCAGCAGAAGCTGAGGTTCCAGGTACTTGCCTGATGATAAGCATCACACGAGCTATTCCTTCTGGGTATCACATGTCCGTGTAAACGTCGAGCATCCTTTGTCCCTCTCCCTGTTTATCCAATAGATTGCATCCATTAACACCGTGTGATGCGTCAGCCCCTGTACAGGCACACTTTCTGTGTCTGTATTTATAGTATCGGTCATAATCTAAAAATAAAATATCGGCAGAGAGAGTAAGCTACAGTAAGAAATCGCTGACAGCTATTTCGACCAAATCTAAAGACGGAAGCAACAACTGCAAGAGATAGCCATGTGAGGTAGTCATAAGAGGCTGTCATAAGAAGCAATCTTGAGCAATACTAACAAACGTTACCTAGGGGTCGCTCAGCCATCCTTCGCCACTCTATTTTTTTCTTTCAACGAGGCTGCAATTAGTGCCGCAAACAAAGCAATAAACAAGCTCAATACAAAGCCAACCACTACTATTAACTTCCTATTCGGTTTTACTCGCTGACCGGTAACAACCGCCGTCTCATCCAGAGTAAAGGCTATAACGCCTGAAAAATCTGGCTTTAATGCTTTTAAAGCGCCTTTCTCAGCGAGCTTTGCTGACAAACCCTCGATCCAGGGGTCATCTGACTGCCTTTGTTTTAACGAGGCTAATGTCTGATCATTTTTTATAATGCGAATATTTTCTCTTATATTGTTAACTTCTGGTAGATGCCGCTCATCATTTTTTCTTTCTGTCAGCGTTTCGATTAGTGTCGATAAGTATTTTGTGCCTTGAAGATAAAGCGAAGATGTCTGCTGATCAACAACCGTAATAGCTGTATTCACGTTTCGATTTCCCGTCTCTCTTCGCGCTAGGCCGTCTATTGTCGTGGGATAGTCAATGCCAAGACTGCTTGCCATTGCTAGCGCTTCGCCAACATTAGCGACGCGAGTCGCTCGGTTAGCTGCTGCCTTAGCGACATAAGCCAATAATTTTTCTTCTAGTAGAGCTATTTCTTTAGCGTTGTTCTGTTCCATCATTTTGATGGTTAAAATTCTTTCCTGCTGATACTGATGCCTCACTCTAACAAGCTGCCTATTGAGGAGCTCAATTCTATGCCTGATGGTTATTTCGACATCAGCCTGCAATGCAGCCACCAGCCGTTGATTAGCGTATAACGTAAAACCATTTAACAATTCAACACCCGCTGCTTCATTTTCTATGTCGATGCTCACCGTCACTCTTTTTGGGCTTGCAATATAGTCCCCTTTTTTCGCTGCTGTCGGCTCAACAATATTGATCTTGATATTTCTAAGCAGGTCAGCAAGCAATATAACTTCATCAACTGTTGCATCAGGGTGGTGTTTTTCGAAAAAATTCGACTCACGAATGTAGGCAGCAAACACGTCACCCGAACGTAACTGATTATAGTAATGGGTAAATACAGCCTGTGGTGATGCGGGCAACTTGCTAGCACCACCCATAAGATTATTTACTGTCGATATCGCTGCAATATTACCAACCATTGGCAAAGAAATTTTTAGTGAAGACTGATACACTGGTGGCAGCAGCAAAGCGAATATCACCGCAAACAGTGAACCTGACACAACAACGCTAGCAACAAGCCGCCACTGGCTAGCCAGCCTGGAAAACAGCTCGATCAGGTCTATCTCATCATTTAGCGGTTCAGGAAAACCCGCATAAGCAACAGGCTGCGCTATATAACCATGCTCAGAATTGTTTTTATCTGATGCTTCCTGATTTTTATTACTGCTATCTTTCACACTCATTTTGCATCCATTTTTTATACGGCTAGGAGCTTGTCCGAGAACAGAAGCCGTAGCGAGGGAATTCCATTTTTAGTCATTTTTTTCACTGATTTGAGGAAAATAGTTGCGCTATTTAACGAAAATCAGGAAAAAAAAGGGCAAAAATGGGGTTTCCGCAGTAGGTTATCTGTTCTCGGACAAGCTCCTAGTACATCATTTTTAGGCTCATGCCTGTTTTCTCGCACATTTTTTGCATGCCACTAGAAAAAACAAGGCACTGAACATAACACAACGTAGTAAACGTTACCTCAATATTTGAATATCAACCACATTACTGTCGTTAGCCATCAATTTTTTCTGTTTATACAAACTATCTTCAATATCACACTGCGGCTTATAACCTCTTACCGCCGCTAACAATATGGCTCTAATTTTATCCTGATCACAAGTATTCAGTGCCTCTTTAAACTCATTTAAAAACCGCTGCATTTCACTCCATGGCAGAACTTCTTCATTTGCTCGCATAATCAGGGCATGCTCAGTAGAAGTCACGTTGTCGCCAATTAACAGTTCTTCATACAGCTTTTCGCCAGGGCGCAAACCAGTGAACTGTATTTCAATATCGCCTTCTGGATGCTCAGCCGTTTTTACCGCTAAACCACTAAGATGGATAAGTGTTTTAGCCAGTTCAAATATCTTCACTGGCTCGCCCATATCCAGAACAAAAACATCACCACCTTTACTCATCGCGCCCGCCTGAATAACAAGCTGTGCAGCTTCTGGTATGGTCATGAAATAACGAATAATCTTAGCATCAGTCACGGTAACAGGGCCACCGCAGGCAATTTGCTCGCGAAATAAGGGCACCACAGAACCCGATGAATCCAGTACATTACCAAAACGAACCATGCAGAATCGGGTTTGCGTATTTTTATTGTTGACCGTGTTATTGGCCAGCCCCTGTAAAATAAGTTCGGCAAATCGTTTCGTTGCGCCCATGGTATTTGTTGGACGCACCGCTTTATCGGTAGAGATCAATAAAAAGGTTTCCACGCCGGCATTTATTGCGGCTTGTGCCGCATGTAGCGTGCCAAACACATTATTGTTAACCGCTTCTGCCGGATTACTTTCGACCAATGGCACATGTTTATAAGCCGCAGCATGATAGATGGTTTGAACACCATAAGCATCACACACCCTCTCCATGCGACATTGATCGCAGACACTGGCCAGCACAGGAACAATCCTGATTTCTTGTGCAATATTTTCCACCTGTTTGTTTAGTTCTTTTTCGATAGTATACAAAGCATATTCACTACGCTCATATAAAATCAGACAATCAGGCTCTAACTGCACGATTTGCCGACAAAGCTCAGACCCTATTGAGCCGCCTGCGCCAGTGACTAACACAACTTTTCCTTTAATATTTTCATGTAACAATTCAGGATTAGGCTCGACCTGATCACGCCCCAGCAAATCCTCAATCTCAACTTCTCTAATATCACCCGTTTTAACTTTACCCTGAGCCAGCTCATCAATACCAGGAACCGTCTGCACACAAACTGGGTACGGTTCAAGCATGCTGACTATCTTATTTCGTCGGCTTCTTGATGCCGATGGGATAGCAAGTAAAACATCCGTCACCTTATACTTTTCAATTAAATGACCCAAGCGAATAAAAGGGTGAACTCGAAAGCCATTAATGCGGTGATCTTTAAGGTATATATCATCATCAATAAAAGCAATCGGCTTATAACCAGAACCAAAAGTCAGTGCGCTGGCCAGTTGAATACCCGCAGAACCTGCGCCGTAAATCACTACATTTTTTCTATCCGCACCCTTTGCATCTAAAGAACGCATTCTATGAGGCAGGTTTACGCCTGACAGCCACCATCTGGCCAGCATTCTGCTGCCACCGATTAACAAAATAGCAACAAACCAATTGATAATAATAACTGAACGAGGCAACAACTCATCGACACCACTAAGCAGAGCTAACATTCCCCACAGCAAAGCAAAGAGCGAGACGGCCTGTAGCACTGCCCATAATGCATGGAAACCAATATATCGAATAATGGCGTTATACAGGCCAAAACGGATAAAGACAGGAATCGCAATGATCGGAGCCAACAAGAACAGATAAAAAATGCCCCCTGCAGGCAAATAAAATTCACCGAGGCGTAACGAAAAAGCCAGCCATAACGCAACGGGAACCAGCAGAACATCCGCAAGCAACAGCAAATACTTCTTTTTATTTCGAGATTTTTTATTAATGCTGTCCTTCCTAAAACATGATGCGAATAAATTCACCCGCCCCCCTAGGAACCTGTCCGAGAGAAACGTGTTCGTTAGTATATTACCTTGAACATTTCATTACCATTTAACCCTTAAAGTACATGTGGCTACGGCAACAATAAAGCGAAAGTATCGAGTAAACATACATAGCAAAACCATTCCGCCTAATTTGCAGCTGATTATAGCAGCTTTACCCGTTTTAGCTTTTCCAAAGCCTAATGCGACACACCATCTCTCTTAACCACTTTCATAAAAGTCAGCCAAATAATCTTTAAATCAAACCAAAAAGATTTTTTTTGCAAGTAAACCTTATCCAAAACCACTTTCTCAGGGATTGGCAAGTCATCTCGGCCATTCACCTGCGCCCAACCCGTTAACCCTGGTACAAGTTTATGTATTCCCTGCCTTGTTCGTAAAGCCACCAGATCATCTTGATTAAACAAGGCTGGACGAGGCCCAACAAAGCTCATATCACCTTTTAAAATACACCATAACTGAGGCAACTCATCCAGACTTGATTTACGCAAAAAATCACCAATGGGTGTTAATACGCTTTTAGGGTTCTGCAATAAATGCGTGGCCATTGCTGGAGTATCCACTTTCATGCTCCTGAATTTAGGCATTTTGAAAATTGTATTATTGATTCCCACCCTGTTCGACCAATACAAGGCTGGACCTTTGGAGGTTAATTTAACCCATAGTGCGACAATGCTTATGGGTACAACAAGAATACAGGAGGCAACAACCGCCAAAGTCAAATCAAACAATCTTTTCATTTTCAGCACTGTAGCGATGACTGTAAAAATTCATCTACCTTCTGAACAGGTAAGCCACAATCATAAAATTTATTATCACTAGTAATGAATACCGCACAACCATGCTCTCTGGCACATAAGCACTGCAATACATCGTCCAGATCTAATTCATGTTTTAATGACAAATTTATTGCTTTTTTAACTATCGTTTGCCCAAAAGATAAAACCCGCCAATCATCCACTATATTCTTTAAAAAGCTCAACGCACCTTTTTTATTTTTAGCGGTGTAATAAATAGTCGTCAACATATCTTCACTTATATGTATAACGTAATCATTGATTGTTAAATATTGAATTAACTCAACTGCTTTTTGGTGCCTACCCCTAGAAGATTCGATGAAATCCACAACAACATTAATATCTAAAAATATATTGTTATTCTTGATCATACTTCTTGCGCTTTAAAGCTGTTA
>CAZMLD010000110.1:0-7164 GCA_964566975.1 uncultured Thiotrichaceae bacterium
TTTAACGAAAATGTTCGGAAAAATGGGCAAAAATATCGGTTTTGCAGTAGGTTTTTCCATTCTCGGACAAGCTCCTAGCCTCATGAATGGCAAACGCCACTGCCATGCGACACGACTCGGCATGCTTTAAAAGCGGATATTAACTGGCTTGCTACGCTGTACATTTATATAATTAACAACTATTAATCGATACTATCTTGAAATCACATACATTAAAACTGTTTTTACTCATCAGCATTGTCCTGCTTTCTGCCTGTGAGACACAACCGCCCAAACCTGAACCACAGGCACTGGAAGAAGAAAGACCCCTGCTTACCAGTCAACAGACAATTCTAACAGAACAGGCAGAGAAATGGCTGGTTCTGGCTCGGGGCAGTGAGGCTATCGAACAGCAGTTAACATACCGCGCACTGGCGGCCAGCGCATTTATCGAAGCCGATAAAATTCATCTTGCAAAACGCCAGCTTGATAAAATGAAACAGGCAGCGGTAATCATTAGCACTAAACCGCTCACTGACGCGCAAACCGCGCAGGCATCAATATCACTGCTTTCTGCAGAAATCGCTATTGCTGAAAAAAATGCAGCGCTGGCACATCAAATTCTTAATACCATTGAACCTGGCTCACGCGAACAACAAATCACTTTATTCGCACTTAAGGCTGATCTTGATTTTTTAGCTGGACAGTACATGTCGGTGGTTAATCGTCGCGTACAACTCGGTAATTCACTTTTTGATGCAGAAAAAATAAACCGCAACAATGAAAAAATATGGGCAGCATTATCCAGCCTGCTATCACCTCAACTGAACAAACAGCACAGCGATAACCTAACCACACAAGGATGGCTGGCGCTGGCTAAAGTCATGCGTTCTGGACAACAAAACATCCACAAACTGGAAGACGATCTACTTGACTGGGGAACACGTTACCCCTTACACCCTGTCGGCGCTATTTTTTTAAGTCAGTTACTAAATAACTACCAGCTAAAAATTTCTGAAAGAAAACAAATCGCGGTAATCTTACCGATGCATGGTAACTTATCAAAAATAACCGACACCATCATTAATGGGCTGTTGAGTGCTTATTATCTTAACGCAGAAACAAGCGATACTAAGCCCTTACTAATGCCCGTCATTAAGTTTTACGATAGCAGCAGTCAAAACAAAAGCTTTCAACAGCTCTACCAGCAGGCTGTCGATGAGGGCGCAACCAACATCATTGGGCCGCTAAATAAAGACCTGGTTAGCCAGTTAGTGCTACAGGGAGGGCCGAGTATTCCGGTGCTGACACTTAATTATTCAGAGCACCGCCACCTCTATACTGATAACCTTTTTCAGTTCGGCCTGTCGCCCATTGATGAAGCACAGCAGGTGGCCGAACTCGCCATCAGGCAAAATAAGTTTTCTGCTGCGGTCTTTTACCCAGACAGTGGCTGGGGTAGGCGCTTAATGACGGCATTCACCGAGCACTATGAAGCATTAGGTGGAAAAGTCGTCAGCAAAGCCGACTATGCAACCAATACCAACGATTACAGCCGCTCAATCAGAGCGCTACTTAACCTTGATCAAAGCACTATCCGTCGCCGGCGAGTTGAAAATATTATTAGTCAAAAAACGCAAAGTGAACCCCACCGTCGGCAGGATATTGATATGATCTTTCTTGTCGCCACGCATCACTCTGCACGCGGCATTATGCCCGCACTTAAATTTCACCATGCTGGTGAACTTCCAGTATATTCAACATCACATGTCTATAGTGGCGTTTTTAACCGTGAGCTTGATAGTGACCTGAATGGGCTGGTATTTTGTGACCAACCTTGGATATTACAAAACACCTCGACTTTAGCGGATGTTTTCACTCAAAACTGGCCACAACAAGAGTCACTGACTCGGTTCTTCGCTCTTGGCGTTGATGCCTATCACCTTATTTATAACCTGGAATACCTGCAGAATGTCGACTACGCTTTTTATCATGGTCAAACAGGAAATATCCAGCTAGATGAAAATAATCGCATTACTCGACAGTTACTCTGGGCAAGATTTGAGCGAGGTCGCGCGGTTCATTTTGAGCCGGTCCTCGCCGAGCCAAGCCTCACCGAATTGTCTCACTTAATAGACAGACCTGAACCTGCGCGCTCACACTAAATTGCTAGCAAGCCATCTAAAACAGGGACAAGATGCAGAAACTGCCTGCTGTCTTTACCTTAGGTCACAGGGCTTAAAATTGATTACAAAAAATTTTCGCTGTCCGCTCGGTGAAATCGACCTCATTATGCTGGATCATGAACTGCTCATTTTTGTTGAGGTTCGCTTTCGAAAAAACAATAAATTTGGTGGTGGCCTGGAAAGCGTGACCGCCACCAAACAAGGTAAACTACGAAAAACGGCTGAACTCTACCTGCAACAAAACAGGCAATATAAAAATGCTCGTTTTGATGTGGTATCAATGTCAAAAACCACACAAAGCTGGCTGGGTAAACAACGCTACCAGTTTGACTGGATAAGCAATGCTTTTTAACCCATGCACAAACAGGCGAACTTTATCGACCTTTGGCAGGTTAACGACACACTCATGTATCACTACTTTCTACCCTTTATAAACTATGGATTTAATTTCACGAGTCAATGAAAATTTTCAGAACAGCATCAACAGCCAGCAACTGGCAGCTGACATACTTGCTGAACCCATCAGCCTTAGCGCACAAATTATCACCCAGTGTTATTTAAACGGCGGCAAGGTATTAACCTGCGGTAATGGTAGCTCGGCTGCTGATGCTCAACGTTTTTCATCTCTCATGCTCAATCAGTATGAAATGGAGCGCCCTGGCCTGCCTGCCATCGCATTAACCGTCGACAGCTCTACCGTCACTTCCATCGCAAATAAGTCTGGCTACAGTCAGATTTTTGCCCAGCAGGTTACCACTTTGGGTCATGCGGGTGACGTATTACTTGCCCTCAGCACCAGTGGCGACTGTGAGAACGTAAACATGGCTATTGATGCCGCGCATGATCGCGAGATGACGGTGATTGTTTTGGATGGCAAATCTGGTGGTGAAATGGTGGGCAGGTTGTCATTAAGCGATATCGAAATACGCGCACCATCCGAATCAACAGCCCGCATTCAGGAAATACACTTACTGGTGATTCACTGCATCTGCGATCTGATTGACCATCAGCTTATGGGCGGCTAGAAGCTTGTCTTTTTTAGCGTCATTCGCTGCAGAACTGAACACTTGATTTTACTTAACAACACGAAGCCCAGGGCGTTTGCTGCCCTGCTTTGGTTTATCTGGCTTTGGCGTATCATCATCAGGTGATGATGTTGCACTATCATCATCAGAAAACATCATGCCCTGGCCGTTTTCCTTAGCGTATACCGCTAACACGGCTTCAACAGGAATAAACAACACCATCGGCTGCCCAGAGAAGCGCGCACTAAAAGTAATTTCAGTATCACCTAAAACCAGCCCACTGATTGCCATTGGTGCAAGATTAAGAATAATCTTGCCATTTTGAATATGCTGCTTCGGCACCTGTACGCCTTCTACGGAAACATCAACCAGCAAATGTGCGGTCATGCCATTGTCTGTAATCCACTGATAAATGGCTCGAATAAGGTAGGGGCGACTGGACGTCATCTGCATAGGTAAAAAGACTTCGCTTAAGTTAAAGCTTACAGACGTAATTCTCGTTCTGACTCAGTCAGGCTTAAAATAAAACCTTCACGATCAAATAAACGCTCTGCGTAGGTATTGATGGCTTTGGCTTCTTTTGGCATTTCAATGCCATAATGGCGTAAACGCCATAAAATAGGCGCAATACTGGCATCAACCAGAGAGAAATCTTCACTAAGAAAATACGGTGTAACAGAAAAAATTTCAGCCACCGAGGCGATGCTTTCGGTCAGTTCCTGCTTTGCTTTTGCCACCGCTTTTTCACCTTTGGTTTCAATGATATCAACCAGCGGATACCAGTCCTTCTCCACCTGGAACAATGCCAGCCGAGTTTGTGCCCGTTGCACTGGCCCTACTGGCATTAATGGTGGATGCGGAAAGCGTTCTTCGAGGTATTCCATAATCACGCGAGAATTATACAACACCAAGTCACGGTCAACCAATGTCGGCAGGCTGCCATAGGGGTTCAGATCAATCAGGTCTTCTGGCAATTTTTTAGGGTCAACCAGAACCACTTCATGAACAATATCTTTTTCGTTTAAAACAATGCGAGTGCGATGACACTCAATTGATGTTGCTGTGGTATATAAATTCATAACTTTTCCAGTCGAAATGAAATAATGAGGTGCATACGAGTTACTACTCAGCGAGCAATACAACGCTCGTCGCTATTTAGATTCCGCATAACTTCGCCAGCGCATGACGAAAACCCGCACACAGTATTAGCTGTACTGGTCGCGATAAATTGTTTTAATGTACGTCTTTCCAGTATTCCTTCTTCAGTGCCAGCGCAAAGCCGAAGAAAACCGCCAAGAACAGTAAGACTTTCCAGCCCATATTACGACGTTCCATCTGTATAGGCTCAGCCAGATACACCATAAAATTAGTTAAGTCGGCAACAAATAAATTGTACTCTTCGACACTTAACTTACCTGGCTGCAACTGCACCATGCTATCAAAAACGTCCACTTCATGATTTCCATGCATTTCTGTTTTATAGGTCGCTTCTTGCGAACCTTGTAAGTACCATAAAACATGTGGCATAGCGACATCAGGGAATACGGCATTATTAAAACCTGTCGTGCTATATGGGTCAACATAAAAACTACGTAAGAAGGTATAGACCCAGTCTGCACCTCTGGAACGTGCTGTTAGTGTTAAATCGGGCACGGGTTTACCAAATGCAGCGGTGGCGTATTCATCGCTCATCGAGACTTTCATCAGGTCACCTATCTTGGTTGGCACACCTTTGTCATCACGTGTATGTATCATCATTTCGCGCACATCTTCTTCCGACATTTGCAGATCTTTAGCAATACGATTAAAGCGCATGTATTTTGCTGCATGACAACTGTAACAGTTATCGGCAAAGGCTTTTGCACCACGTTGTAAGGATTCAATATCAAAAATATCAATCGGTGCTTTATAAAGATCCTTGTCGCCGCCACCGGCTACCGCCAGCACTGGCGTTAACATTACTGCGGCGACCAGCAAAATAACTATCTTTTTCATAGCCGTCATTTTTTTACTGACTATCTTGTTCGATAATTTTTTCATGATGTCACCCTGTCTGGTACCGGTTTCGTCTTTTCATTTTTGGAGGTAAAGAACAACACAACAAAGAAAGCAAAGTAACCAAAAGTAGCTAAACGAGACATAATAGTCACAAACTCGGTTGCGGGTTGCAGTGCTGTCCAACCCAAGACCACGAAACTGGTACAGAATACAGCCAAATTAACTTTGTAAATCATGCCACGGTAACGAATAGACTTTACCTTGCAACGATCTAACCACGGCAGGAAGAACAATATCACAATCGCAGCTGCCATCGCACCAACACCCATAAGCTTATCGGGAACCGCTCGCAAGATTGCGTAGAACGGCGTGAAGTACCAGACTGGCGGAATATGATCGGGTGTCACCAGTGGGTTAGCAGCAATAAAGTTTGCGTTCTTTAAGAAGAAACCACCACCTTGCGGGAAATAAAAGATGATAACACTGAAAAAGAACAGGAACACAATAACACCAAGCAGGTCTTTAACCGAGTAGTAAGGGTGGAAAGGTATGCCGTCTACTGGAATACCATTAGCATCTTTGGTTTCTTTGATTTCAACGCCATCGGGATTATTAGAACCCACTTCATGCAGGGCAAGAATATGGGCAATCACCAGAAACACTAACACAAACGGCAAAGCCACCACGTGCAGCGCGAAGAAACGGTTCAAACTGGCATCGCCAAGCACGAAGTCACCGCGTATCCATAGCGTGAGGTCATCGCCAACCACTGGAATCGCACCAAACAGTGAAATAATAACCTGCGCTCCCCAGAAGGACATTTGACCCCATGGTAATAAATAACCCATGAATGCTTCTGCCATCAGTACCACATAAAGCAGCATGCCGAATATCCATACCAGCTCACGCGGTTTTTTGTAGGAGCCATACAATAGGGCACGTAACATGTGCAGATAAATCACAATAAAAAATGCCGACGCGCCAGTAGAGTGAATATAACGGAGCAACCAGCCATAAGGTACATCACGCATGATGTGCTCAACCGAATCAAACGCCATACCGGCATCTGGCTTGTAATGCATGGCGAGAAATATGCCAGAAACAATTTGAATCACCAGTATCAGCAGCGCCAGTGAGCCAAAGAAATACCAGAAATTGAAGTTTTTTGGTGCGTAATATTCAGCTAAATGCTCATTCCACATTTTAGTCAGTGGAAAACGATCATCTATCCATCCAAGTAATTTGCTCATTATGCCGCTACCTCATCTAAACCAATAATAATTACGGTATCACTTATGTAGTGATGCGGTGGCACTTCTAGATTAGTTGGCGCTGGCATGCCCTGAAAAACGCGTCCAGCGAGGTCAAACGTTGAACCATGACAGGGGCAGAAAAAACCACCCAGCCAGTTATCGCCCAAATCGGTAGCACCCAGTTCGGGACGAAATGCGGGTGAACACCCAAGGTGTGTACAAATACCCACTAACACCAAAATTTCAGGTTTAATTGATCGATGTATATTTTGTGCATAAACGGGCTGCTGCTCCACTTCTGAAGCGGGATCGCTAAGCTTGTCATTAAGCGTTACCAGATCAGACAGTGTTTTTTCGGAACGTTTGACTATCCACACTGGCTTACTACGCCATTTAACAATCATCAAGCGCCCTTCTTCAAGTTTGCTGATGTCAATCTCTACAGGCGCACCTGCGTTTTTCGCTCTCTCACTTGGCATCCATGAGGATATAAATGGAACGGCTACAAAACCAGCACCTACCGCGCCTATCAGCGTGGTAGAGGCAACCAGAAAACGGCGACGTTTTGTATCTACTACATTATCAGTAGACATGATTGGATATCTCCAAAATATTGAATAAAATTAGTTGCGGAAAATTGACAGTAACCATGCAATTTATCCTGTAATTCTGGCAACCCGCATGTACATTACAGTTTGTTGTGTTTGATCGTGTTTCACCTAG
>CAZMLD010000111.1:0-7092 GCA_964566975.1 uncultured Thiotrichaceae bacterium
ATGCCTGTGTTAATACGCTTTCTAGGCAGACAAAGGTCAGCCCATTATTTTAACGGTTAAACCTCTAAACACAGCAAGTAAAGACCTAGTACACCAGCACTGTAATGGTCAAGTAAAACAGCTCGACTCAGGTTTACATTATGCCAGTTTGATCCTAACCACCTTCATCACTTCCATAGCCATACCCGCCACTGATTCTGTTGTTGGGTAATACGTCAAGTTAACACGCTGTCCTGTTATGTTTTTATACATTTTTTTTCGTTTGTACTTGAATGGTACTTCACAGCCTTCAATCATTAAGGTGTTTAACACCCATTCTTTTGTATCACGCTGCACATGAGAAGTCACTTTCAGTGTTTCAGAGTGTGTGAGATTTTGATGTTTACTCAATAATTTTTTTACCGGTTTATCGTTCATCGGCTACCGCCGAAAAAGAAGTGATCACAAACTCGACAAGCTGATCGGGATGAACATGTTCTTCAGACAGGGCGAACCATTTCGCCGATATTCCAGCTGCGTGCATCGCGTTTTTGTCTCCAGTGAGTAAAGGATGCCATATCGGTAACGGTCTGTTTTCATATAAACGTTTGTAAGCACAGGTTTCTGGCAACCAGTGTAACTCTGGAAGATTTTCTAGGGTTAACTGCAAACACATGCTCACTTTCGATAAACGATTTTCATAATCACCGCAACGGCAAGTAATCCGACTAAGCTGTTTACAGGCCACCGTCGTATTAAAAACCTCACCACTGTCTTCGTCCTCAATTTTTACCAGACAACATAAACCACAGCCGTCACATAAGGCTTCCCATTGCTCAGCATTCATATGTTGTAAGGCGGTGGTCTGCCAGAAGTTATGCATTAAAATATTTTTTTAACATGAAAGGAACAGGATACTCGGTGAAGAAGGGGTATAAGTTTATAAGCTATAGAGTACCTCTAAGCTAACCCTAGGAGCTTGTCCGAGAACAGATAACCTATTGCAAACCCCATAAAGAGCATAAGCTGAGCTTATTGAAATCGTTAAATAGCGTAACTATTCCGTCCTTTGGTTCGTAAACGGTGCATCCATGCACCACTGCTCCGTCCTTTGGTTCGTAAACGGTGCATCCATGCACCACTACTAGCCTCATTCAATAAACTCAGCTTATGCTCTTTCTGTGATTTTCGCTACGGCTTCTATTCTCGGACAAGCTCCTAGTTTTTATCACCCCAGCGAGGCTGCAATGAATGCGTCACATTTAACTGGTCTAATATTTTTGCCACCACAAAATCGATCAAATCATTGATGCTGTCAGCCTGGTTATAAAACCCTGGGTTTGCACATAAAATAACCACTCCCATGCGAGAAAGTTTTAACATGTTTTCCAGATGGATTTCAGAATACGGCGTTTCTCTAGGCACAATAATTAGCTGACGACGCTCTTTCAGCATAACGTCAGCCGAACGTTCGATTAAATTATTGCTAGCACCCGTTGCGATAGCCGACAGCGCACCCATCGAACAGGGACAGACCACCATGGCATCGACCAACGCACTGCCACTGGCGGTAGGCGCTGTCCATTCATCTTCACCAAACACATGTAACTGATTTTTGTCGCAGCCGTATTTTTCAATTAAAAATGCCTGCATATCTTTACAGCGACCAGGCAGAACAACATCAGTCTCCATGCCGATCACTACCTGCGCGGCTTTACTTACCATCAAATAAACCGTGTGTTTTTTCTGCAATAATAGCTCTAACAAACGAAATCCATACTGCACACCAGACGCGCCAGTAAGCGCCAAAGAAATTATTTTTTTGTTATTTTTTTCGTCAGGCATTGGTTAACGCCTCCAGTAAGCGCTGATGAATCGCTTCAAAACCACCATTACTCATAATCAAAATATGGTCACCAGCTGTTGCTTGTGAAACCAGGTGGGCAATTATTTTATCGCTACTGGAGAAAATAGCTGCTGGTATTGTAGATTGTCGGGCAACATCGGCAAGATTCCAGTCCAGTCCTTCTGGCTGATACAAACAAATTTCATCTGCTCGTTGCCATGAGTCTGCCAGGCTTTCTTGGTGAATGCCCATACGCATGGTATTTGAGCGTGGCTCTAACACGGCAAAAACTTTGCCATTGCCCTGAACTTCTTGCATCGCTGTTAGCGTTTCTTTGATGGCAGTCGGATGGTGCGCGAAATCATCATATACCGTTATCGCATTAACCACGCCACGAACCTCAAGCCGCCGCTTAATACCAGTAAACGTGTTCAGCGCTTCAGCGGAAAACGCCACGGGAACGCCAGCATGTTGCGCGGCAACAATTGCTGCCAGTGCATTCATCCGATTATGCAGGCCGTGAACTGACCAGTTGACGTTAGCCACAAGCTTCGCATTTTTCTGTACTTCAAACTGCTTTCCATCATTGCTGGTATTGCCAATCGACCAGTTTTTATCACTATGATGCCCATTAATCTTTTTAAGTTCAGGTGTTTTATACCCAGATGTTTTATAGAAGGCGGTAACGGCTGACCAGCAGCCCTGTGCCAGCACCGCGGTAATATTTTCATCATTACCATTTCTTACAATTAAACCCTCACCTGGAATGGTACGCACGAAGTGGTGGAACTGTTTTTTAATGGCAGCAAGGTTTTCAAAAATATCGGCGTGATCAAACTCAAGGTTATTTAATATCACGGTTCTTGGGCGATAATGAACAAATTTGGAGCGTTTATCAAAAAAAGCGGTGTCATATTCATCCGCCTCAACGACAAAAAATGGCGAACTGCCAAGCCGTGCAGACAAACCGAAATTGGCCGGAATACCACCAATTAAAAAACCCGGCTCCAGCCCAGCATACTGTAATATCCATGCAAGCATGCTGGCAGTACTGGTTTTACCGTGTGTACCAGCAACCGCCAGCACCCAGCGCTGTTTTAATACATTTCTGGCCAACCACTCAGGTCCTGATGAATAGGGAATGTTTTTATTTAGTACATGCTCAACCACCTCATTACCACGAGACAGCGCGTTGCCAATAATCACCTGATCGACATCAGCAGGAATGTCTTTGGCAAAAAAACCTTCACACAAAACAATGCCTTGTTCTGTCAGCTGCTGACTCATCGGTGGATAAACATTGGCATCACAGCCACTGACCTGATGACCTGCCTGCTTCGCCAGCACCGCAATGCCACCCATAAAGGTGCCACAAATCCCCAAGATATGTATTTTCATCCAGGTAGGCCTTACGCCGGAAACACGATCTGCGATAACGCGACCGATAAAAACAGCAAAGAAAAAGACAGAGCCATGGCACTAAACATTTTCATGTCTAAGGCATGCAAAAATATATGCGCTTTTACTAACACTTCCCAACTGATAATCATTAAAAACATTAATGACATGGTTGATTTCAAGGCATCCGTTGCCGCCTCATTCGACAATACTGAAAGCATCGGCCAAGACAGTAGATTAAAAATAATCCCCACCCCCATAATGGCGCAGAACGTTTGCAAAAATCGTGCGCGTTTATCTAACAGCCGCAGTACCAGCCAGGTAAAGGCAAACTGCATGAACAAACCCAGTAATACGCCTGGCAGCATTGCCTCAGGACTTAGCGTGGTCTGCAACACAATAAGCGCAGAAAACACGTAGATCACCACCAGCTGCACCGCCAAGCGTGATGAATACGACAAGTCTTGCGGTGTCGCTTTTAAAAACAATATAAACAGTATTTTTTGAGGGTCAGACATATCAACTTAGGGCATAATACGGGTGAATGAAAACAACATATGCCTATTATGACAAAAACGACGCTAACAATCACTCAACCTGACGACTGGCATTTACATTTACGTGATGGCGAGGTATTAAACCAGGTCGCACCGTTTACTGCAAAGCAGTTCGCACGCGCTATTATTATGCCGAACCTAAACCCACCGGTTACCACCGTAGTACAGGCTGTAGAGTACCTAGACCGCATTCTCGGCGCAGTTGAAGGCAGCGACTTTGAACCGTTAATGACGCTGTATCTAACGGATAATACTTCTGCTGATGAAATTATTGCGGCTCATAAAAGCTGTTTTATCAAGGGCGTTAAACTTTACCCGGCTGGGGCGACCACCAACTCGGACGCCGGCGTTACGGATATTCGTCTGTGTGATGCCGCGTTGGATGAAATGCAGAAAGCAGGTTTACCCTTATTGATTCACGGCGAGGTTGTCACCCCTGAGATTGATGTTTTTGACCGCGAAAAAGTATTTATTGAACGAATATTACAGCCATTAACCTTACGCTTTCCTGAGTTAAAAATTGTCTTTGAGCATATCACCACCAAAGATGCCGCTGACTTTGTGCAGCACTCGGGCAAAAACATTGCTGCTACCATTACCCCGCATCATTTGCTGCTCAACCGCAACGCTATGTTTCAGGGCGGGCTGCGGCCACACAATTATTGTCTGCCAGTATTAAAACGTGACACTCACCAGCAGGCATTATTAGCTGTTATTCGCTCAGGCGACAGACAATTCTTTTTAGGCACCGACAGTGCCCCCCATGCCAGAGACAAAAAAGAAAGTGCCTGCGGCTGCGCCGGTATTTTTTCGGCACATGCTGCCATTGAAATTTATGCCTCTATTTTTGAGCAGCAAAACGCGCTGGACAAACTTGAAGCCTTTGCCAGTTTTAATGGCCCAGACTTTTATGGCCTGCCGCGCAATAACAAAACCATCACCTTAATTAAAGAACCATGGCAGGTTCCAGCGCACTATGCACTCGGCAATGATACACTGATACCCTTTTTAGCAGGGCAAACAATCAATTGGAAACTGGCAGAAACAAACTAAACGCGGTCTGTGGCAAGCGCACAAATAATGCAGCAATTTTTTTAAACCTGCATTTTTCACCGGCAGAGTTGTTTATCTAGGTTCATACGACTGTCTATCCCATATGATTATCAATCCTACGGGTCATTAACGGCACATCCATGTGTCACTGCTCAGTGAGCAGTGTAAAATAACGCTTATGAATGATGAAGAATTCAAATTGATGTCGCGCCGCTTTCGTGGCTTTTATCCAGTAGTGGTTGATGTCGAAACGGGTGGTTTTGATGATAAAAAAGATGCCTTGCTCGAAATAGGCGCGGTCACTTTAAAAATTGATGAAAACGGCGCGATGACAACGCATAATGAATACCAGTGCCATGTCAAACCATTTGAGGGGGCTAATATGGATCCGGCTTCACTGGAAGTCAATGGCATTGACCCGCACCACCCTTTTCGTGTTGCTATTGCCAAAGATGAAGAAACCGCCGTTCGTGAATTATTTCGTTTTATCCAGAAAGAGATGAAACAGCATAAGTGCAGACGCGCGATTATGATTGGTCATAATACCATCCTGGATCGTAACTTTATCTTTTCTGCTGCCGAGCGTAATAAAATAGCACGCAATCCATTTCACCCATTCAGCATTTTTGATACCGTCAGCCTAGCTGGGCTTGCTTACGGGCAAACGGTATTGTCACGTGCTGCACAGGCTGCTGGACTGGACTGGGACAGTGACGCAGCGCACTCCGCTTTATACGACGCCCAACAAACAGCCCAATTATTCTGCGCTATTGTTAACCGCTGGGCAGAAAGCGCTGGCCCTGTATGGAGCAATAGTAGCCAAAATAATATAAAGAGTTAGCTCTTTCTGCGCGCGTGTATATCACAGTGCATTTTTCATCCTATACTCACGTTACCCCCTAAAACGCGACCATGTTACAAACATGGTTAGCCACCGCTCGTGGCGGCTACTGTATGCTGCGGGTAACGCCCTGTTGCATGGGTTTTACCGCAGCCCCTAAAAAACAACAGGAAGTAAGAGCATGACTAAGCATTCTTAAAAATCAGCCAGGAGCTATGTCGTTGAAGCTTAGATACTCACAGTAGGTTCAACTGATTTTTTTAGGTTTAAGAATGATCAATAGCTTGCGAAACACTTGTGCACATTATGAACAACGAAGACCTCTCAATCATCATTGTTGACGATCAACAGTTTAGTCGAACTGTAGCAAAATCTACGTTAACAAAAGCTGGCTATCTAACTGTTCGCACAGCGGCTGGAGCCTCGGAAGCATTGACCATGCTTGAGCAACAGCCTGCTGATGTGGTATTGACTGATTGGATGATGCCTGAGATGGATGGCCTAGAGCTCACGCAGCGCATTCGGCAGCGAGATGAGAAAAAAGGCAGGTATACGGCCATCATTTTATTTACCGCGCACGGCGGTGTCGAATATCTAGTTAAAGCCTTTGCACAGGGGGCAGATGATTATTTATCTAAACCCCCTAACCCACTAGAGCTTAGCGCTCGCATCAATGCCGCCGCGCGTATCGCTGCATTACAAAATGCATCACTTGAAACGACCCGCCAGATGCAACAACACATTACAAGTTTAAAAAACACGGCTATGGTTGATGAGCTAACCAGTGCATACAATCAGAAATTTTTCATGCGTAATCTGCACGCACATTTGCTGGAAGCCACAACTCGCCGTAGCGGTGTTTGCCTGATGATCATCGAATTACGTCAGCTAGAATCAATTACTGCGGAACACGGTCAGTTCATTACTAATGAGATACTGATTAGCCACCATCAACGTTTACGCCGCACTATAAGACCAACCGACATCGTCGCCAGAATTGACCATCATGTTTTTGGCGTCATTATGCACCACGAAAAAATAAAAAATGACACACCCACCGCAATGGAACGCATGCTTGCCACGATTAACCATCGCGCTTATAAAACCACTGCGGGCAATTTAACACTCACTGGCTGTATTGGCACTCATTACTATCGAGGCGACCAGGCCATTATTTCAGCCGAAGAGATGATGAAACAGGCGTTTAACAAACTCGCTGCTATACCCTGACACGACATTCACTGCGAGCGGTCTATTTCATGAATACTCCATCGACTCAAAGCCGGTGGTTTCAGGTTACGGCTAAAAGACGGTCATTTCGCCTAAAGGCACTATAGCGCACTAGATTCATCATTACTCGTCACGTCATTCCCGCATGTTTCTAGCGGGAATCCATCATGTAGCTAGATTCCCGCTAG
>CAZMLD010000112.1:0-7087 GCA_964566975.1 uncultured Thiotrichaceae bacterium
ACTTGGGTGATGACTTGGGCAGCGGTGTAGACGGTAATACACGCAATGTATTTGCCGGCATCAAGTCAGCCTATAAACCCGAAGACCTGGAAGGCAAATTGACGGTGATGGTAGCGAATCTGGCACCACGTAAAATGCGCTTTGGGCTATCTGAAGGCATGGTGCTTGCTGCCGGACCTGGTGGCAAAGATTTATTTATCCTCAGTCCGGATGAAGGTGCCGTTGCCGGCATGAAGGTTAAATAAATTAGCAGCGCTGTGTTGCACACGCCTCAACAAACACCCACAATACGAGTACATCAACTAGGTTAAACCCAGCTTAAAACCACACTAATTTCAATTGATTCTGCACAGACTGATACCCACAGAAGCAACAAAATCCAGCATCACAATCTGGTAGAATGCGAACATGACTGAATACGCACTCATCCTGCTAAGCACCGTGCTGGTGAACAACTTCGTGCTGGTGAAGTTCCTCGGCTTATGCCCATTTATGGGTGTGTCAAGAAAACTGGAAACCGCTATCGGCATGGCTTTGGCCACCACTTTTGTACTGACACTTTCTTCCGTCAGCAGTTACTTGGTGAATGAATATATTCTTATTCCACTGGGACTAGAATATATGCGTACCATTATGTTCATTCTGGTGATTGCCGTTGTCGTGCAGTTCACTGAAATGGTGGTGCATAAAACCAGCCCACTACTGTACAACGTATTAGGTATCTTTCTGCCACTTATTACCACTAACTGCGCGGTTTTAGGTGTTGCCCTGCTTAACATTCAGCAACAGCACAGCTTTTTACAATCTTTATTCTATGGCTTTGGTGCTGCTGTGGGCTTTTCACTGGTGCTCATTCTCTTTTCCGCCCTGCGTGAACGCATTACCGTTGCCGATGTGCCCGAAGCCTTCCAGGGAACATCCATAGCGCTGATTACCGCTGGCATTATGTCGCTTGCTTTTATGGGCTTCGCCGGACTGGTCTAACGCAATCATCACATGTTTACTGTCATCATCACCCTTGCCGTTATCGCCAGTATATTTGGATTAATCCTTGCTTGGTCGTCTATACGCTTTAAAGTGGATGGCGACCCAGTGGTAGAAAAAATAGACTCGTTATTACCGCAAACACAATGTGGTCAATGCACTTACGCTGGCTGCCGCCCTTATGCCGAGGCCATCGCACACGGTGAGGCAGAAATCAACCAGTGCCCACCTGGCGGCGAAACCACCATTATTGCACTCGCCGATTTACTCGATGTAGAAATCAAACCATTAAATGCTGAAAACGGTGAAATGAAATCCCTGCCGACGCTGGTGCGTATTGACGAACAGACCTGCATCGGCTGCACCTTATGCATTCAGGCCTGCCCGGTGGATGCCATATTAGGTGCGGCAAAACAAATGCACACGGTCATTGAAGCAGAATGTACTGGCTGTAACCTGTGCATTCCACCCTGCCCAGTTGACTGCATACATATTTTTGAGATAAAACCCACCATCCGCAACTGGACTGCATCCTTACCTGATGCCGGCTTTGCAGCCCCTAGCGCCAGTTAAGGCGAGCCTGAAAAAATCAAACAGGGTAATAACAAGCTTATAAATTTCATGGATCAAGCAACCGAACACAGCATTAATAACGACCTGGCAACCTTCGACGGTGGTTTAACGCTGCCTGAGTATAAAGACCTGTCCACTGGCAGCGCCATTACAACGCTAGCACCGTGTAAACAATACATCATTCCCTTACAGCAGCATATCGGTGCCATCAGTAAGCCCCTGGTAAAACCTGGTGATAGCGTGTTAAAAGGACAAATGCTCGCCGCCCCTGGCGGCCTGATCAGCGCAGCAGTCCATGCACCCGTATCGGGTCGGGTCACCGACATAAAGCCGCATGAGATTCCACACATTTCTGGGCTGACCGACCTGTGTTTTTTTATCGAAAACGACTTTAAAAACGAATGGATTAAACGCCAGCCCTTGGCTGACGAGTTTCACCAGGCCAGATCATCCGCCCTGCGTAAAATTATTCGTAATGCGGGCATTGTTGGTCTGGGCGGCGCGACCTTTCCCTCTGCGGTTAAACAAACCGAAGTTAGTGTTGCTACGCTGATCCTTAATGGCGTTGAATGCGAGCCTTACATCACCTGCGATGACGTATTAATGCGTGAACGCACGGAAGCCGTATTATCGGGTGCTGAGATTATCAGTCACGTGATCAAAGCCAGGGAATGCATCATCGCCATTGAAAGCAACAAACCCGAAGCTATTCGCGCCATGAACCAAGCCATAAAAAAAGAGGGTACCGGTTTTTTTCAAGTTAAAGTCATACCAACTGTTTACCCCAGTGGCGGTGAAAAACAGCTAATAAAAATCATCACTGGCAAAGAGGTTCCTGAAGGTCACTACCCGGCTGACCTTGGCGTGTTATGCCATAATGTTGCTACCGCTTATGCCATTCATCGTGCCATTTATTACGCCGAACCCTTAATTTCTCGCATCACCACGGTCACTGGCCATGGTATTAAGCATCCACAGAATATTGAAGTTTTAATTGGCAGCTCGATACAGTCCTGCATAGCACACTGTGGCGGTTATACCGATAACAGTGACGAACTCATTATGGGCGGCCCGATGATGGGCTTTTCACTGCATACAGACAACTTGCCTGTGGTAAAAGCAAGCAACTGTCTACTCGTTACCGCCCATAAGGCAGACCTTGAAGACAGCATAAAAAAGCAGCAACATCTGCCCTGTATTCGATGCGGACGCTGCGTTGATGTTTGCCCAGTGCGTCTGCTACCGCAGCAGCTATACTGGTATGCAAGCAGTAAAAACACAGACCGACTCAAACAGCATCATTTGTTTGACTGTATCGAATGTGGCTGCTGCGCCTATGTCTGCCCGAGTAACATCCCTCTGGTGCAGTATTATCGCTTTGCTAAAACCACGATTCAACAGCAGAAACGCGAACAAATAGCGTCCGATAGCGCACGGTTACGCCACGAAGCTAACCAGGCGAGAAAAGAAAAAATAAAGCGCGAGCGTGAAGAAAAGTTGCGTAAAAAACGTGAAATGTTAAAAAATAAAGCGCAAAAAAATAAATCAGATAGCAGTACAGATGCCAGCAGTAAAGCGAGTGCTAACAAAAACAGTAAACAAGCGGTGATAGCTGAAGCCATCGCTCGCGCACAGGCCAAAAAAGCAGAACGCGAAAAAACGCAATAACTATGGATTAAACATTGCCGTGAACAGCCCTTAACTTACCCCATGCAACCTTAGCGCACAAACAGCGCCAGCGCCTTTCTGTGCCATAACTAAACATGTATAACCGTTGTAAATATGTTATTTAAAAACACACCTTCACCCCATATAAAAGATAAGACCAGCGTACAAAACATCATGCTCATGGTGTTATATGCGTTAATACCCGGCACCCTCGCCGCCATCTATTTTTTCGGCTGGGGCGTTTTATTTAACCTGAGCATCGCTATTGCCACCTGTCTGATAACCGAAGCGGTTATTTTAAGAATGCGTAAAAGAGCCGTGTTGCCGACGCTACTTGATGGCAGCGCCTTACTGACGGCATGCCTGTTAGCACTTGCCCTGCCATCGCTGGCACCCTGGTGGGTCACCGTTGTTGCCTCATTTTTTGCTATCGCCGTGGCCAAACATCTATACGGTGGCTTAGGCTTTAACCCATTTAACCCAGCAATGGTTGGTTACATTGTGGTCATGATTTCATTCCCCTTACAGATGACGCTGTGGACATCGCCAATGGGGGTCAATGATGGCTGGCCAGATTTCATCACCACCTTTAATTGGGTGTTCCTAGGCGTGCTGCCTTATGCTGAGACCATTGACAGCCTTTCTATGGCAACACCAATTGACCTGATTAAAACCCAGCTCAGTCAGTTGTATGACATCGCAGAAATACGCAACAGCACAGAACACAGTGCCTTGTTCTCTGGCATTAGCGGCACTGGCTGGCAGTGGATAAACATCTTATTCCTGATTGGCGGCATCTGGTTAATAATCAAAGGTGTTATAGACTGGCGCATTCCTACCGCTTTTTTAGTCAGCCTGATATTCATCGCCAATATCTTTGCGGTATTAGACTATTCAACAAACAGTTCAGCGCTGTTTCATATTTTTAGTGGCGGCACCATGTTATGTGCCTTCTTTATCGCCACCGATCCGGTCACCGCATCAGCGACACCAAGAGGACGCTGGATTTACGGTGCGGGCATCGGCGCACTGGTTTTCATTATTCGAGAATGGGGTGGCTACCCTGATGGTATCGCCTTTGCTGTCATCCTGATGAACATGGCTGCACCGTTAATTGACTATTACACCCAGCCAAAAGTGTATGGCGACCTAGACAGGTAACCCTTATTAACCATGAGCATTATACTTCTCCATAAAAAACAAATTTTAAAAACAGTCGCGGTGCTGACGCTTTTTTCTGCCCTGGGCGCAGCTTTAGTGGGCGTCACTTTCAAGCAAACCATTGATAAAATAAAATACAATGAACAACGTACCCTGCTTAAAAAATTAAACAATATCATCCCCGCCGACATCCATAATAACGACTTACTGCTGGACACCATAACGCTGCAACCCAGCCGCCTGTTAGGTACCACACAAACAACACAGGCATTCAGAGCCAGAAAAGATGATGACAGTGTTGCCGTGGTCTTTACCAGCATTGCCGCCGGTGGCTACAATGGCGCTATCCATTTATTAGTCGGCGTCTACTTGGACGGCTCGCTTGCCGGTGTACGAGTCACCAGGCATCGGGAAACACCGGGCCTCGGTGATGCTGTCAGCATTAGTCATTCTGACTGGATACTGGGTTTTAATAACAAATCGCTGGGCAACCCGCAAGCCAGAGACTGGAAAGTAAAACGTGACGGCGGTGTCTTCGATCAGTTTACTGGTGCCACAATAACCCCGCGCGCAGTGGTTGGTGCAGTGCATGATGCTTTGGTATACTTTGAAAGAAATCAGGCGATGTTATTCAGCGTACAGAGTGAACAAGCAAAACTGGATGACAAAATAGCGGGGACAGAAGATGCCGAGGTAGACATCAAAACCGATACAACCAGCCCCAACAGTAAAACACCGGTAAACAGTAACAAACAGCCATGACAGACAACACACTAGAAGCAGACAGCAAAGCGCTGTTAGATCAGACCAAGGTTATAAGCAAGAACGGCCTGTGGACAAACAATGTGGCCCTGGTTCAGTTATTAGGCCTGTGCCCGCTGCTGGCCGTCACCGGCACTGTCATTAATGGCCTGGGTCTTGGCATCGCCACATTAATCACGCTGGTATTATCTAACAGCATTGTCTCGTTAATACGCCCCTGGTTAAAATCAGAAATTCGCATTCCCATATTCGTGCTTATTATTGCCTCTATTGTTACCGCCATTGAACTAAGCATGAATGCCTGGTTCCATGAGTTATTCCTTGTCTTAGGCATCTTCATTCCGCTGATTGTAACGAACTGCGCCATCATTGCACGTTGTGAATCCTTCGCCTCAAAAAACAACCTGTTTGATTCTGCGCTGGATGGTTTCATGATGGGGCTGGGTTTTATGCTGGTACTGGTGGTATTAGGTGGTTTACGTGAAATCATTGGTTTTGGTACTTTATTCGCCAATGCACACTTAATGTTTGGCTCTCTGGGTGAAGCCATGCTCATCACCTTCAATGAAGATTATCCTGGCTTTCTCCTCGCGGTATTACCACCTGGGGCATTTATCGCTCTTGGCTTATTGATTGCTCTTAAAAATATCATTGACAAACACCAGACCAATAAACAGAGCATCACGATTCAGAATGCCACACCAGCCGTCAATTAAGAAGCCGCTGATTAAGCTTCACTCATGTCGGCTGTTTTAACCGCATAGGCTGGTTGATTAACCTCAGCCTGAAGCCAACCATTGAGCCCAGCCATCGAAAGCAAAAAGCGGTGGTTCAAATATCGTTACTGATTTTCATCCTTTTGCTTTTGCATGAACATTTTTCCACATGAACAGAGACAAACGCTTTGAAATATTTTCACGTTTACAAAAAGACAATCCTAATCCAACCACCGAACTCAACTACCATTCTACCTTTGAACTATTAATCGCCGTCATTCTGTCGGCACAGGCAACCGACAAAGGGGTGAACATCGCCACGGCAAAACTGTATCACGTTGCCAATACACCTGAAGCCATTTTTCAGCTTGGTGAGGCGGGTTTGAAAAAACACATCAAAACCATCGGTCTGTTTAATACCAAGGCAAAAAACATCATTAACACCTGCAAAATATTAATAGAAGAACATAACAGCTGCGTGCCAGACGACCAGGAGAAACTGGAATCCCTGCCTGGTGTCGGCAGAAAAACGGCAAACGTTGTGCGTAACACCGCCTTTGGACATGCCACCATGGCCGTTGATACGCACATTTTTCGAGTTTCTAATCGCACCAGAATTGCACCTGGGAAAAATGTGTTAGAAGTTGAAAAAAAATTAGTTAAATTTATTCCTAAAGAGTTTTTGCTCGATGCACATCACTGGCTCATCCTGCTTGGACGCTATACCTGTGTAGCACGTAAACCACGATGCGGCTCTTGCCTTATCGAAGACCTTTGTGAGTATAAAGAGAAAGTCGAATAATCGATTTTGAATGATTAGCCAAAACCAGACAAAGTGCTACATACACGAGCTGATTCTACCAGTACAGTCGTCATCACAAAGCTCCTCGGCGAAAGCCAACTGCTTTTAAGGAACCGCTGAACAAGTCCAATAATTCTGTAACTTCTCAATCAACCGTGGTGGCTGTGTATTTTGAGACTGTCGGTAATGCCAACAAGTTAAGCAGTAATGTTCGTCATCCCGGCAGTTTTTTAGCCGGAATCCATCGGTCAGTGGCTATAATGCCAGTTATATCAGACGCTACCCGTAATGGATTCCCGCTAAAAACTGCGGGAATGACGGCAAACGCCACAAGTTATTGAGAAGCTACCTTACCTCATAATAATGCTGAGTTAAATGCAGAGGCATGATACGTATTAACACAGGCATTAAAAAAGCGCTC
>CAZMLD010000113.1:0-7074 GCA_964566975.1 uncultured Thiotrichaceae bacterium
ACCATGGAGAGATGATCATTGACACACATGACCATGCTGTCTGTGACCCTGTGTGGTCGCTTTATGCGACCGCGTTACAGCGATTTGGTGCGGTGAGTGTGATGATCGAGCGCGATGATGATATTCCGGAGTTTGCTCAGCTAAGGCAGGAGCTGGCCATCGCAGAGAGCATTGCTGCGAGGGTCCTTAGCCCTGATGCTCTGGTGCTGAACACAGCGCGAGCAGGTGGTTCTGGTGCAGAGGTGAAATGTGGACACACTGCGTAAGATGCAGCTTAAATTTCTTGGCTATTTGCTGGATGATGAAGCCATCGACATTGTTGCTGATATTGAATCCACGCCACGACATTCGGCGCAGCAGCGTATGCTGCTTTATGGTAGCGCCTATACATTGCGCCTGAAGGAGGCTCTGAGTACCGATTATGAGCGACTGCACGGTTATCTTGGGGATAATTTGTTCGACGATTTAATGCAGCATTATATCGAAAGATACCCGTCGCATGATCCCAGTCTGCGCTGTTTTGGTGAAAATATGGCTGACCTGCTTGCATGTCTGGCGCCATTTAAGTCACTGCCTGAGGTTGCTGAGCTGGCTCGTATTGAAAAGGCATTCGGCAACAGTTTTGATGCTGCCGATGGCTTGTGTATTACACTTGAGCAGCTGGCTCAACTGAAGCCCGTGGCATGGGCGACATTATCGCTGCGTTTTCATGATGCGGTGCAGTTGCTGCCGCAACAGTGCAATAGCTTCCAGATCTGGCAGGCACTGGCTAATGAGCAGGTGCCGCCAGAAAAAACCGTTGATCATACCACCTGGTTAATTTGGCGCCAAGACATGGTCAGCCGCTATCGCGCATTGCAAAATGCTGAACTGGCTGCGCTAGTTTGCGTCAAATCTGGCGGAAATTTTGCCGACCTATGTGAGGCATTGCTGACGCATTTTAGCGAACAGGAAACACCACAACGAGCCGCTGCTTATTTGCAGCAATGGATCAATGATGAGATGGTCTGTGAGCTTAATGTGTTCTCTGCTTAAGGCTTGAGCTCAAGAAATTAAGCACTTTTGCGTAGTATCGCTTTGTTGGCGCGTTCCCATGCCATTAAGCCACCCGCAATAGAGGCAACATTATTGAACCCCATTGTTTGTAATGTGTCCGCCGCTAGTGCTGCACGGCCATCGGTGAAGCAAAGGATTAGCCATTTATCGTCTCGCGCGTCACGTAATATTGGGTTTGCCCCTGGAAAGCTTAGGCAGGCAGCGGGTTCGAGTACACCGCGTGGAATGTTAATCGAATCCTTTATTTTTTTTGCTTCATATTCGCCAGGTTCGCGAACATCAAGCACCTTATAACCTTTTGCTATTAGCTGTTCAGCGGTATCAATATCAACTTCTGTTATTCTTGACTTAGCCTCATTGACATAGTCCATAAAGGATTTTATATTGCTCATTTTCTCTCTTCGCTGTGAGTTACTTGATATAGATCAATATTAGCAATGACTTATTTGTATGGCAAGCTAAACCTAGGAGCTTGTCCGAGAATAGAAGCCGTAGCGAAAATCACAGAAAGATCATAAACTGAGCTTATTGAATGAGGCGAGTAGTGGTGCATGGATGCACCGTTTACGAACCAAAGGACGGAATAGTTGCGCTATTTAACGATTTCAATAAGCTCAGTTTATGACTTTTATGGGATTTGCAGTAGGTTATCTGTTCTCGGATAAGCTCCTAGGATTTATTTTATCGTCTTGTTGAGAATAAGAGCGCTGTAGCTGGCTAGCGTCGCTTCTGCATTATGGGTTAACTTTTTTGTGTTGTTTTGCAGAGATGTGCGTTGCTCTGTATTATCCAGTAGTTTTGTTAATGCCCTGTCGAGAGCCTGATACGACTCGACTTGGATAATCGCCTTTTTATTTATCATCAACGCCAGCTCATCCTTAAAGTTTTCCATGTAAGGTCCGGTGATAATGGCGTTGTGGTAACGGGCGGGTTCCAGAATATTATGCCCACCGATTGGTGTGAAAGAACCACCCATAATGACAAGTTTTGCATTTTTAAAATAGTTTGTTAACTCGCCAATACTGTCGAGTAAAAAGACCGCGGTAGTCTCTGTGATCGGCTGGTTTTTGCTTCTTCTTGACAGCTTGTTTGCAGATAAGCCGTTGCAGGCAAGTTTTTTGATGATGGCTGTTGCTCTTTCAGGGTGTCTGGGCGCGATAATAAGCAGCTCCTTTCGCTGCTGTTGTTTCCAGATTGCGTAAATCTGCTGTTCCTCATCATCATGAGTCGAGGCAACAAGCACGTATTGGCGATGGCTTACAAAGCTGTTTTCTGCTGTTAATTGATCAGCGTTGAGCACCGTAGTTAACTTCAAGTTACCGGCGACTATTATTTTCTCTTCTTTTGCACCTAACGTTTTATATGCCTGCGCGTCCTGCTCAGAACGGGCATAAATGGTTTTAACGGTGGCGAGGCTGGTTTTTAGTAATGTTTTTATCCAGCTTTTTGTTGATGTGGTTTTACTGGATAAACGGGCGTTGATTATTGTCACTGCGGTGTTGTTTTTGTAACATGCGGCAAACAAATTAGGCCATATTTCAGTCTCCATAATATAAATGGCTGTTGGCCTAGTGATAGATAAAAACCGATTGACGCTAAATAACCAGTCAAACGGCAGATAACAGTGAGACAGGTAACTCAGGTTTAACTGCTTAACGATTTTTGCACCCGTTACCGTATTGGTGGTAATAATGATTTTTAGTTGCGTATTTTTGCGATGAATATTTTGTATAAGTGGTAATAAGGTATTAACTTCACCGACTGATGCACAGTGAAACCATAAGCTGTTTGTTGGTAAGGTTGTATAGTTAAACCCTAGGCGCTGCCAGAAGTAGCGGCTTTGCTTGTTGCGAATCGCCAACCACAGTATATGCCCAAAAATAACGGGGCTTAATAGGATGGTTAAAAATTTGTAAAATAACATAGGGTAAAACCTAAATCCTGTAAGCATAAGCACATTTATAGCGCATCTTCTTGATTCGTAAGGAAAACAATTCATCAGCTTATTGCCAATAAGGTAACTACGCTAATGTCTTATTCTCCTTACAAACCAATAAGATACACTCTGAAATCGCTTCTACTTGCAGGGTTCAGGTAAAACAGCATGGGCTTCATCGGTGGTAAATGCTATCGCGTCCATCAGGCTGTGTTTTAAATCGTTTGTGTGCCCACAGATACTGCTCTGGGCAGGTATAAACCATCTCTTCAATGGCTTTATTCACGCGTGCACTGTCAGCCTTAATATCACCAGATGGGAAATTTTCCAGCGCGGGTAATATTACCAGTTTGAAGCCGTTGCCGTTGTTAAGCCGAACTGGGTAAAACGGTAGCACCACGGCGTTTGTCATTTTTGCCATTTTTGCTGTTGCGGTTAAGGTTGAAGCGATGCCACCGAGAAAAGGCGTGAACACAATATCCTGATAACTGAAATCTTGGTCGGGCGCAAACCAGGTGGCATGGCCTTTTTTTAGACCACGAATAACGCCGCGTACATTTTTGTTTTCAATGAGTTCATCTATTCTTGCTGAGCGATAGTGCACCATGAGCGCATTAAACAAGGGGTTATGCGCTTTCTTAAACACAGCGTTATATTTGTTAACGTAATTGCTAAGCAAACGCCCGCCCATTTCCAGCGTAGTAAAGTGACCCGTTAATAAAATGACGGCTTTGTTATCTTTTATTGCCTGATCGAGATGCTGCTTACCTTCGACTTCACATTGCTGTTTTAATGTGCTGTTATGCTCGAACCAGGCGATGCCCATTTCAAATATCGAAATGCCCATGCTTTGAAACGATTTTTTATTTAAGGTTTCTATCTCTTCTGTGCCAAGTTCAGGAAAAGCTTGTTTTATGTTAATGCGGGCAGTACGCCTTCTTGACGGTGTCACTCGGTAAATCAGCATGCCAAGAGCAGAACCTAGGCGTTGCCTGGCGGCGGATGGCAAATAAACCGATAGGCGTAACAGACCAATGGCTATCCATAATGGCCAGTGTTTTGGTGCTAAATAAGATCTAAATTGCAGCGATGTTTCTGTTTTTTGTTTCAAGTTGATGTGTTAGAGCTTTAGCCAGAGTTATCTGTTTGTCGTCCGTGTTGTGTGCTGCTTTCTCAATTCGCTTAAATATTCTGGTTTGCGCTGGCGGAAGTGTCAGTCACCGGTATCAACCACGCATTGACTTTAATTATATCGTCAAAGGTGAGTATGCCCGCCACCTGCTTTAATTTCAGGCTGTTGGTAATATAGGCGTATCGTGCTACGGCGTACTCACGCTGGCTGCTGAATAACTGGCGTTGTGATAATAAAACGTCAACACTGGTACGGGTACCTGCATGATAACCCGCCAGGGTGGCATCGAGTGAGGTTTGCGTCGAAATGACCGCCTGTTTTCTGGCATTGACTTGGGCAATGTCCGCTTCAAGGTTTAAATAAGTGCTCCGTGCGAGGGCGATAGTGAGTCGTCTTTGATGTTCATGTAATGCTTTTGCCTGATTCAGTTCAGCCAATTTCTGCCTAATTTTTGAGCTGGTTAAGCCACCGCTGAAAATAGGAATGTCCAGTGACAGGGTGACTTGGGCATCGGTATTGTCGCTGCCAGGAATGGGCTGGGCAAAGCCGATGTCGCGTTCGTCAGATTGAGTCAGACCGTATGAGGCGCTAAGGCTTAAACGTGGGTAATGCCCGCCTTTACTGCTGTTATAGGCAGCTCGCGCGGCATCTACCGCGTATTCTGTCGAGATCAGAGCGAAATTCGCCAGTAGCGCTTTTTCCTGCCAGGCATTGATGTCCATCGGCTCGGGCATAACCAGCGGTATATTTTTGCGCGCGATTTTAAGGTTTTCAGGGTAGCGATTAATGATAACGCGCAGCGCCTCGCGTTTATTCGATAAATTGTTAATGGCAATGATTTCATCGGCAATCGAAATGTCATAACTCGCCTGATGTTCCTTTACATCGGTAATGGCCGTTAGACCAACATTGAAGCGTTCTCTGCTTTGTTCCAGCTGTTTACTAATGGCCTTTCTTTCTGCGTGGGCGGTGTCCAGTGTTTCAATTGCCGTTAAAATATCAAAGTAGGCAGTGGCAACACGGATAATGGTCTCCTGTTTTGCAGCCTTCAGGTCGGCGAGTGCTTTGGCGGCATTCGCGTCGCCCGCCTTCAAGTTGTCGAACAGGGCTTTATCAAAAATAACCTGGTTTAAGTTTATCGAATAGCCGTCTCGGTTGTTATCTGAATTGACCACAGGGCTGCCGGCTTTGTCGATTTCAGTGCGGCCACGCTGGATGAAGGCGTTAAAGCCAATTTGCGGCAGTATCGCCGCCGTGCTTTGTGAGGAAGATTCAATGGCGGCCAAATAACGGGCATAAGCGACTTGGTAAGTTGTATCGTGTTGCTGGGCAAGTTCCAGCGCTTCCGTTAAGTCGAGTGCCGAAGCGGTTGAGGCACTGGCGAAGAGGAATACGCTGACAATACTTTGCCGGATAATACTCATTGAATTTATTTTCATCTGTTTCCCTTTTTGAAGAATTGACGTTGCAGAACAGATTTACGTATAACACCACAAAACACGCTTGGTTAAAACGGGTGTGACCGTAGTGTAGCGGAAGTCGCAACGATTTTAACGCTTGATATACATTTGTGTCTGCTATATTTGTAAACTGTTTTTTGCTGCCCCTGTGCGGTTAGCGCAGGTTTGTTTTATTTTGCTCGCCACACAGCGCACTTTGAAGATACCTTTGTGTATATGCGCTTCGCTCTATAAAAGGGTATGCCTGAGTGCGAACTGGTGTATTGTTTTGTATTGTCAGAAGCAGTCAGAAAAATCAGTAAACGGCCATTTGACTATCGACCATTTTTGCCCATTGTGCAACACCACCGGATAAATTAATGACATTATTGAAGCCATTTTGTTCAAGATAGTGTGCCACGCTACGACTGCGGATGCCATGGTGGCATATAACGACAGTTTCGCGACTGGCATCAAGCGATTCAATTTTTGTGGGGATTTGTGCCATGGGGATGAAGGCGCAGTTGTTAATTTCATCGCACTCAATCTGGCAGGTTGCTACTTCCCATGGCTGGCGAACATCAAGCAGTAGTGGTTGTTCGTTGTTTGGTTCTAGCTGGCAGTGGTCAAGATAGGTTTTTAATTGTTGTGCATTTAGCTCTTGCATATTAAAAAGTGAAGGTTTGTTTGGTGGTCTGAATCATTGGTTCGATAGCGGTTTCAAACAGCTCTTCAGTGCGCCATTTATTTTTTTCGGTACGGGTGACGCGATAGGCGGTCATTGCCGGTGCGTGACCAACAACAATAAACATTCTGCCGTCGATTTTGAGCAGTTTTTTATAGCTGTCAGGGATGTTCTCCATCGCCGCGGTAATGGCAATGACATCATAACTGCACTTTTGCTCCCAGGTTTTAGAGGCATCGCCAGTGCGTAAATTAACATTGCTAATGCCCAGTGCCTGCAGGTTTTTTGTCGCCATGGCAGTCATGTTTTCATTGATATCCACGCTGTCAACGTGGCGTCCCAGTTTTGCCAAGCAGGCAGTGAGGTAACCGCTGCCAGTGCCAACTTCCAGAATCAGCTCATCATTGTTTATATTAAGTTCTTGCAGAATGCGACCATCAATAATGGGGTGAGCCATGCAGCAAGGGTGGCTGTTATATTCACCTAAAGGAATACGGGTGTCGGCATAAGCTAAATTTTTGTATTCATCGGGGGCGAAAATCTCCCTTGGGATTTCGCCAATAACGTCGAGTACGCGGCCATCGAGTACATCCCATGGGCGTACCTGTTGCTCGACCATATTAAAACGCGCTTTTTCGAAGTCCATAAAATGCCTTTATGTTCAAAGATTGACAGTATATAGACAATGCAGCAGCACAATCTTGTTTAACCAAAACAGGCATTCTACCCTGAGAAAGCGGGTGAGGGTAGCCAGGAGCCGTTAAGTTTTGCGCGGGCAGAGAAAAAATGCATAAAAAAACAGGTTTGCTTCGTCTGCCTGTTTAAA
>CAZMLD010000114.1:0-7033 GCA_964566975.1 uncultured Thiotrichaceae bacterium
AAGAAGCGCCGGGTATGGTGTTCTGGCATGAAAAAGGCTGGTCGATTTATCTGACCGTGCAAAACTACATTCGAGAAAAATTGCGCCAGCACGACTATCAGGAAATTAACACGCCATCCATTGTTGATCGCAGTTTGTGGGAAAAGTCGGGTCATTGGGACAAGTTCGGCGACATGATGTTTACCACGCATTCGGAAAGTCGTGATTATGCCATTAAACCCATGAACTGCCCCTGCCATGTGCAGGTGTTTAACCAGGGTTTGAAAAGTTACCGCGATTTACCGCTGCGACTGGCTGAATTTGGCTCCTGTCATCGCAATGAACCTTCTGGCACCTTGCATGGTTTGATGCGAGTAAGAAATTTTGTGCAGGATGACGCGCATATCTTCTGTACCGAGGATCAGGTGCAAGATGAAGTTTCAGCTTTTATTGATCTGGTGTACGAAGTGTACGAAGATTTTGGCTTCAGCGATATAAAAGTCGCACTATCGACCCGACCAGAACAACGTGTGGGTGATGATGCGGCTTGGGACAAAGCCGAAAAAGCACTGCAAGTGGCATTGGATAACAAAAATCTGGAGTGGAAACTGCAACCAGGCGAGGGCGCTTTTTATGGCCCTAAAATAGAATTTGTGTTACGTGACTGTTTGGGGCGTGAGTGGCAATGTGGCACTTTGCAGGTCGACTTTTCCATGCCAGCACGACTCGATGCCCAATATATCGCTGCCGATGACAGCAAACATACCCCAGTAATGTTGCATCGTGCCATTTTAGGTTCAATCGAGCGATTTGTGGGTATTTTGATCGAAGAGTACGAAGCGAAATTTCCGCTCTGGCTGGCCCCCGTTCATGCCGTGATTCTCAATATTACCGACAAACAGGCCGAATTTGCCACAAAAATGCAAAAAAATCTTGTTTCGCAAGGATTTAAGGTCGAATTGGACTTGAGAAATGAGAAGGTTGGATATAAAATTCGCGAACACATTTTACAACGAGTTCCCTACATGCTGGTAGTAGGTGATCGGGAGCTTGAAACAAATACAGTGGCCGTTCGTACGCGAAGTGGTGAAGACTTGGGCGCGATGTCAATTGATGACGTCGCCAGCAGGTTTTCACTGGAGATTGCGTGCCGCGGTCACTCTGTTTGTGAACCTGTCGTTTTAGAGGAATAAAACTATCGCCGCACCAAAAAAGACACGCATAAATAGTGACATCACTTACCCTAAAGTACGAGTTATTGACCATGAAGGTGAACAGCTCGGTCTTATGACAAGTGAGGAAGCACTAGCAAAAGCCAAAGCCGTTTCGTTGGATCTGGTTGAAGTTTCGCCCAATGCTGAGCCGCCAGTATGTCGGATTATGGATTTTGGTAAATTCAGATTCGAAAATAGCAAGAAAAAGCAGGGTGCGAAAAAGAAACAGCGTCGCACACAGGTAAAAGAAATTAAGTTTCGTCCTCGTACCGAGATAGGTGACTATAAAGTCAAGCTTAGTAAGTTGACCAAGTTTCTTGAAGGTGGCGATAAAACGAAAGTGACCATGCGCTTTCGAGGTCGTGAATTCGCGCACCAGGAGCTGGGCATGGAATTATTGAAGCGAGTGGTGGTTGATCTGGAAGAAATCGCTAATGTCGAACAAATGCCAGGTATGGAAGGGCGACAGATGGTCATGGTTTTAGGGCCAAAGAAAACGAACAAATAAGATGTAGATTATGCAGCTCGGCTTAACTGTAGCCAAGCGCGTAAAGTTTTAAAGAGCATATACTGGGTGGTGACGAAAAACGTCGAACTTGGTAATGCTTGTTACTGTTACAGAATTTAAAGTTTTGGAGAAGGCATATGCCTAAGATGAAAACAAATCGGGGAGCTGCAAAGCGTTTCCGTAAAAACGGCTCTGGTGGATTTAAACGTGGTAAATCACATCGTCGTCATATTTTGACGAAGAAGAGTACCAAGCGTAAACGTCATTTACGTGATGATGCACAAGTGCATGCAAACGATAAAAAAATGATTATGCGTCTGCTTCCATTTGTGTAGCGCTACACGTCTAACTTATTAAAGTAGACTGGTTAGCCTGAAAAGCAGCTAGAGCAAACAAACAGAGTCAATAAACAGAGAAAAAAGTAATGCCAAGAGTAAAAAGAGGCGTACAGGCCAGAGCTAAACATAAAAAAGTTTTAGCCAAAGCAAAAGGTTATTATGGGGCACGTAGTCGTGTTTACCGTGTTGCACATCAGGCTGTGATAAAAGCCGGTCAATATGCATATCGTGACCGCCGTGTTAAAAAACGCGTATTTCGTGCGCTGTGGATCGTTCGTATCAATGCGGCCGCACACGATTGTGGCATGTCATACAGCCGCTTAATTAATGGTCTGTCAAAAGCCGAGATTGCCATTGATCGTAAAGTATTGGCTGATCTTGCGGTGCATGACATGGCAGCCTTTACACAAATCGCTGATAAAGCCAAACAAGCACTCGCCGCTTAATATTTTGAGTGCATTCAGCGGATTTGGCGCTGAACAGGTTTATCAGTAAAAAGGGGGAGTTGGCTCCCCCTTTTTTTATTGCGTATTTTTATTGTTGCTTTTTTATTATTGCTTGAGTAAGTAAAAAGCTTGAGTAAGAAAAAAATAGAATCGCAGAGCACGAGACGGGCGCAGAGAAAGGCTGAGATTTTTCCTGCCTGTGCCGCTCAACTAAAAATCGCTGTGATTTTTTTGGTGAAAAGTTTTAACATTATTCTCACGGAGTAGGGCGTGGATTTACAAAAGTTAACCGCAGATGCACAACAAAAAATAAATGCGGCTGACAATCTGGACGTTCTGGATCAGATTCGAGTTGATTTCCTGGGTAAAAAAGGTGAACTGACTTCATTGCTGAAAACATTGGGGAAACTGCCTGCAGAGCAAAGGAAAGCCGCAGGTCAGGATATTAACAATGCAAAGCGTGAAGTGCAGCAGGCACTAGAGCAATGTAAGCAAACTCTGGAAGCTGAAAAGCTAAATGCAAAACTGGCCAGCGAGACAGTCGATGTGAGTCTGCCGGGTCGTGGCCAGCAAGCGGGTGGTTTGCATCCCGTAACAAAAACCATGGCACGTATTGAAGACCTGTTTTCACGCCTTGGTTTCACCGTTGAGCAAGGCCCTGAAATTGAAGATGACTTCCATAATTTTGAAGCCCTGAATATCCCTTCACATCATCCTGCACGTGCCATGCACGATACCTTCTATTTTAATGCCAGCACTTTGTTGCGTACTCATACCTCGCCGGTTCAAGTAAGGCATATGGAAACCGACGAACCACCACTGCGTATTATTGCGCCGGGCCGTGTTTATCGCTGTGATTCTGATTTAACACATACACCGATGTTTCATCAGGTAGAAGGCTTACTGGTGGATGAAAATGTAAGTTTTGCCGATTTGATGGGCACGCTGGCTGACTTTCTTAAACAGTTTTTTGAAAATGAGAATTTACAAACGCGATTCAGGCCTTCGTACTTCCCCTTTACTGAACCTTCATCAGAAGTCGATATACAATGTGTGATGTGTGAAGGCGGTGGTTGTCGAGTGTGCGGGCAGACCGGCTGGCTGGAAGTGTTGGGCTGTGGCATGGTGCACCCAAAAGTGTTTGAGTCAGCGGGTATTGATACAGAGAAATACACCGGTTATGCCTTTGGTATGGGGGTAGAGCGCCTCGCAATGTTACGCTACGGAGTCAATGACTTACGTTTGTTTTTTGAAAACGATATTAAATTTTTACAGCAATTTAGTCATGGCCTGCCGGACAAGCTTCGCGGCGGAGTCGATCATGAAATTTAGCGAACAATGGTTAAGAAAGCGAGTTAACCCTGACCTTTCAACGCAGCAAATGTGTGATCAGTTGACGATGGCGGGACTGGAAGTCGACAGTTTTGCGCCAGCAGCGGGAGATTTCACCGAGGTATTCGTTGCGCGAGTCGAGTCCATGGAAAAGCACCCTGATGCCGATAAGCTAAATGTCTGTCAGGTAAGCGATGGTAAAGAAACACTGCAAATTGTGTGTGGAGCGGCTAATGTTCGGCCTGGTCTGGTGGTTCCATTGGCAAAAGTCGGCGCGGTATTACCTGTTGCCAATCAGACAGACGCGAATAAAAAGGAAAGTTGGCAGGTAAAACCGGCGAAACTTCGTGGCATAGAATCATTCGGCATGTTGTGTTCAGAGCAGGAGTTAGGTCTGGCAGACAGTGCAGATGGCCTGATGGCATTGCCAGATGATGCCCCACTGGGTCTAAACATAGGTGAATACCTGCAACTTGATGACCATATTATTGAATTGGATTTAACACCAAACCGAGGTGACTGCTTAAGTATTGAAGGCATCGCTCGTGAACTCGCTGCGCTCAATCAGTGTGAAATTAGTGAGTTGCAATGGCAGCCGTATAAATCGACCAGTAGCGATAAATTTCAGCTTGAAATTTTGGCGGATGAAGCCTGCACCCATTATTGTGGCCGTATTATTCGCGGCGTTAATACAAAGGCACAAACACCATTATGGATGTTAGAGCGCTTACGTCGCAGTGGTATCCGTGGCTTGAGTCCAGTTGTTGATATCACCAATTACGTCATGCTGGAGCTGGGTCAGCCTATGCATGCCTTTGATTTGCAAAAACTGGATGGAAAAATTACTGTTCGTTTTGCAAATATTGAAGAAAAAATTATTTTATTAGACGGTAAAAACATCGAACTTGAGCAAGACTCATTAGTGATAGCCGATGATGTTAAAGTGCTTGCCCTTGCCGGCATTATGGGTGGCGCAGATTCCGCCGTTGACGATGCTACCACTGATATTTTTCTTGAAAGTGCATTCTTTAAGCCCGAAGCTATTGCCGGTAAAGCCAGAAGTTATGGTCTGCATACTGACTCATCACACCGTTTTGAGCGAGGTGTTGATACAAATTTGCAGCTTCACGCGATTGAACGTGCGACTGAATTAATCCATGAGATTTGCGGTGGTGATGTCGCGCCAGTGGTTGCTCAGAAAACACCCGCACATCCTGAAAATATAGCTGTACAGCTACGCCTCAAACAGATCAAGCGAGTGTTAGGTATTGATTTGTCGGATGAGGATGTGGTTGGCATCTTCCAACGTTTAGGCATGGAAGTGAAGGCGATAACAGATGGTTGGTCAGTAACACCGCCAACCTTTCGTTTTGATATTCAGCTTGAAGCAGACTTACTGGAAGAGCTGGTTCGTGTTTATGGTTACAACAATATTCCACGTAGCAATCCAAGTTATCACTCTATTATTCAGCCACGTCCAGAAGCCAGCAATGCGCTCAGTACGCTAAAAGAAGCCCTCGTTAACCGTGGCTATTATGAGGCGATTAGCTACAGTTTTGTTGACCCTCGCTGGCAACAGAAACTGGATCCGCAGTCGATGGCCATTGCCTTGGCAAATCCACTGTCGTCAGAAATGTCAGTAATGCGTACCACTATGTGGCCAGGCTTGCTCAGTGCGTTGAAACATAATGTTAATCGCCAGCAAAATAGAGTGCGACTGTTTGAAACCGGCCTATGCTTCAAACATGATGTTGATGATTCAGATGCAACAGGCGAGAGCCTTGGTGAGACAGCCATTGACAACATCAGCCAGACGCCAATGTTCGCTGGTGTTATTTGCGGTGATATCTACCCTGAACAATGGCTTGAAGCAGCACGTAAAGTTGATTATTTTGACATTAAAGCCGATGTAGGAGCCCTGTTAGCCTTTTCCTCGGAAGCCAGTGTTTTTGAAGCCGCACAACATCCCGCCTTACACCCAGGACAGACAGCCTGCATCAAACAGGGTGGTGAGGTTATTGGCTGGATTGGAGCACTGCATCCAGAGCTGCAAAAAGCACTGGGCATTGACCCCACTACTTATGTTTTTGAGCTACAACAAACGGCTATCGACAATAGTCGCATTGCGACGTTTAGTCCTTTATCACGTTTTCCAGAAGTGAGACGAGATATTGCTATTCTGGTTGATGAAAGCATTCCTGTGGCAACAATATTATTAGAAATAGAAGAGAAATCATCAAACTTATTAAAAGAAACGCAATTATTTGATGTTTATCAGGGAGAAGGTGTCAGTGACGGCATAAAAAGTGTTGCTTTCGGCTTGATTTTACAGGACTTTTCCCGCACTCTTACAGACAGTGAAGTGGATGCTGAAATTGAAAATATAGTATCGACACTAAATCAGAAATTTGCTGCTACACTCCGGGAGTAGGTATGGCATTGACAAAAGCCGATATGGCTGAAAGTTTGTATGAAGAACTGGGTTTGAATAAACGCGAAGCCAAAGAGTTGGTTGAACTGTTCTTTGAAGAAGTTCGCGCTGCGTTAGGGGATGCAAATCATGTAAAGCTCTCTGGTTTTGGCAATTTTGTACTAAGAAACAAAACCGAGCGGCCTGGACGCAACCCAAAAACAGGTGAAGAAATTCCCATCTCCGCGCGTCGCGTTGTCACCTTTAGACCCGGTCAAAAATTAAAGCAAAGAGTAGAAGTGTATGCTGGAAGTCAGCAATAATAACGACAGTTCTAACAAAGAACTGCCTGTTATCCCAGGGAAACGCTATTTCACGATTGGTGAAGTCAGTGAGTTATGTGGTGTTAAATCCCACGTTTTGCGTTATTGGGAGCAGGAGTTTAGCCAGTTAAAGCCGGTAAAGCGCCGAGGTAATCGACGTTATTATCAACGCCATGATGTTATTTTGATCCGCCAGATTCGCAGTTTACTATACGACCAAGGGTATACCATTGGTGGTGCTAGGCAGAAATTGACTGGTGAAGAGATTGCTGAAGATAATACACAAAGCCAGCAGATTATTCGCCAGATGCGAGATGAGTTAGAAGGCTTACTTACCATGCTAAGGTAAGTGTTTAATAATAAGACATAAAAAAGGCCAGTCTAAACTGGCCTTTTTTATGTCTCTGATTTCTACAATGGTATTAAACTGGTCGGGACGACAGGATTTGAACCTGTGACCACTACACCCCCAGTGTAGTGCGC
>CAZMLD010000115.1:0-6983 GCA_964566975.1 uncultured Thiotrichaceae bacterium
AATCTTCAACCGGTACCTGGACAACTGTGTGGACCGATCTGTTGACTGATATGGATTACTACCGTGGTCGTTGTTACCGCATTGAAGATGTACCGGGCGATGATACTTGTCACTACGCATTTATCGCTTACCCCATCGATTTATTTGAAGAAGGTTCGGTGGTAAACGTACTGACTTCTCTTGTCGGCAATGTATTTGGTTTTAAAGCATTACGTGCATTACGTCTGGAAGACATTCGCTTCCCACTTGCCTATATTAAAACTTGTAATGGTCCACCGCATGGTATTCAGGTAGAACGTGACAAGATGAATAAATACGGTCGCCCACTGCTAGGTTGTACTATTAAGCCTAAATTAGGTTTGTCGGCTAAAAACTACGGTCGTGCGGTTTACGAAGTATTGCGCGGTGGTTTGGATTTCACCAAAGATGACGAAAACGTCAACTCACAACCTTTCATGCGCTGGCGTGATCGCTTCCTGTTTTGTCAGGACGCAATTGAAACATCAGAAGCTGAAACCGGTGAGCGTAAAGGTCACTACTTAAACGTAACAGCACCGACACCAGAAGAAATGTATGAGCGTGCCGAGTTTGCCAAAGAAATTGGCTCACCAATCATCATGCATGACTTCTTTACTGGTGGCTTTTGTGCCAACACAGGTCTGGCACAATGGTGTCATAAGAATGGCATGTTGTTGCACATCCATCGTGCGATGCATGCAGTTGTTGACCGTAACCCGCATCACGGTATTCATTTCCGAGTACTAACCAAGTGTTTGCGTCTTTCTGGTGGTGATCATCTGCACTCAGGTACAGTGGTTGGTAAACTCGAAGGCGATCGCGCTGCCACATTAGGTTGGGTTGATTTAATGCGTGAGTCTTTCATTCCAGAAGATCGTAGTCGTGGTATTTTCTTCGACCAAGATTGGGGTTCTATGCCTGGTGTTTTCCCAGTTGCCTCAGGTGGTATTCACGTATGGCACATGCCAGCACTGGTCGCCATTTTCGGTGACGACTCTGTCTTACAGTTCGGTGGCGGTACATTAGGTCACCCATGGGGTAATGCAGCAGGTGCAGCCGCTAACCGTGTTGCTCTTGAAGCTTGTGTTGATGCGCGTAACCGTGGCATCGATGTAGAACGTGAAGCGAAAACAGTATTGACTCAAGCGGCTGCTCATAGCCCAGAACTAAAAATCGCCATGGAAACATGGAAAGAAATTAAGTTCGAGTTTGACACTGTCGATAAACTGGACAACGTAAACCGTTAATGCTCATGGTTAACGATTCACCGCTGGAAATATCTTGGTGGTTAATCGTTAACACAAGCTTACTTACGAAAAAAATTTAAAGAGGTATTTAGCAATGGCTGAAGTACAAGATTATAAATCATCACTAAAATTCGAAACGTTTTCTTACCTGCCAGAAATGACGGCAGATCAGACACGCGCACACATTGCCTATGTTATCGCACAGGGCTGGAATCCAGCAATTGAACACGTTGAACCGAGTCGTGCATTTAACTACTACTGGTACATGTGGAAACTACCCATGTTTGGCGAACAATCCGTTGATGTGGTATTAGCTGAACTGGAAGCTTGTCATCGTGAATATCCGAACAATCATGTTCGTCTGATTGGTTATGATAACTATTCACAAAGCCAGGGCATGTCATTTGTTGTCCATCGTGGACGCTAGTCGCACCAGCGCCTAGATGAAAGCAAAGCATATCTTCACCTTCTTGATAAGGGTGAAGATATTGCAACATATTTAGAACCCTTTAATTAAAGGAATTCAGTATGACTGATTCAACACATACGCCGGCACTGTCAGGGCGCGACTTAGCACGTGCAAGACGTCTCGAAATGTCTCACACTGGTGGCGCCAAAATAAAGGCCAGTCCTGCTAGAGCTGGTCGCAGTAAACCTGCAGCCAGCCCGATAGCAACAACTCAGGCTGCCAGCAGCGCCGCATCAAGCCCAGTGGCAGAAAGCCCGGTGACACCGCCGCTAGAAAGTATCGCTACAAATGTTGGTGCAAATACCGACAAAGCGCCGCTTACTGGTAAAGCACTGTCAATGGCTCGGCGAGCTATGCTGTCTCAAAGCGGTGGCAAAACACTGCCAGCCTCAGCCAGTGTCGGTAGAAAAAAGCCGAGCGCGACTGAAGGAACAGCGTCAAATGTTGTTGATTCAATACCCAATCAATCAGAAGCTTGCTGTGATGCCTGTGCAGACACTAACTCATCGGCACCATGTACTGCTGATGCCGAACCTGTAAAAACGGACAACGCACTCGATAGTCTGTGCGAAATCATAAAAAGCAATCCAGAGTCAGCAGCGAATGCATCGTCCAATGTCCACGCTTTATGTCGTGATCGACGTAACACACTTGCCAAAAAAGGCAAACTGGGCTTACCTGGCAGAGCCGGAAGACAGGCGCGTAAATCATTAGTGCGCGGCGCAACAACGTCATCCGTTTCAGGCAAAGAGTTAGCGAAACTACATCGTGAAGATCGATGTGCATCAGGTCGCGGCAACATCGCAGCCTGCCGTCCGAGCGGTCGTATAAACCCAAGCCGCATACCTCAAGACGCGGACAGCGCACCCGATAAAGTCGAGATTGGTACCACGCTATCTGGTCAGTCTGTTAGTGGCACACAGGTAGAACAAACAGAAAAAGTGACTGGCTCTGAGGCAGGTAGCTGTCGTTCGATCACTGGCACTGAATATCTGGGTGTCGAACAGTTTAACAACCTATGCTCAACCATAGCGAAACCTGCAGCAGTCGCACCAGGCAGAAAAGCGGGCATAAGTGAAACCTCACATGGTCAACTTATGACCGGCGTTAATGTCGCTGCCAGTAATACGGCCAGCAAAAATGTGACCGGTGTTGAAGCCGGTGACTGCCGAGCAATTACTGGCAGTGAGTACCTCGGTGCTGAACACTTTAGCGCTACCTGCTCAAGCAGCACAGGTGCATTACAAAGCATGGCTCTCTCGCAACAGAAAGTGGTTGAAGGCCTTACTGGTAAAAACATGCGTATCACTGGCGTGGATGAAGCTCGCGACAATGCAGTCACTGGCTCAGAGTCTGGCTCGGCACAAAATGTTACCGGCTCTGACTACATCAATATGCCGCAGCGATCACAAAGTGCAGTCGCACCAGCCAAAGTAGGTTTTAGCCACACCGCTGCAGGACTGCCCGTTTCAGGTGGTGAGTCTGCGCGTACTTCTGGCATTACAGGTGATGAACAGGATGCCTGTGGCCGTGTAACTGGTACTGAATATGTATCCAGTGAACGCTTCGTTTCTACCTGTGGTGTAAAACCGGCAGTCACAACTCCCGCAAAAGTAGGCGTAGATGCCAGCCGTGGCGGCATGATGATTACCGGCAATCTGGTTGATCGTGACAAAAAAGTAACCGGTAATGAGCCTGGCACCTGTCAGCGAGTAACTGGTAACCAGTACGATAGTTCTGCCAGTAAAGGTTTTTGCCAGCAACGATCGAACAAAGTGCATGAAATGCATACCTTGCATGGACGACCGCTGACCGGTACGGAGGGCAGCCCCTCCCCAAAGCTAACAGGTGACGACCGAGGCAGTTGCTCGGGCGTCACTGGAAGCGAATATGTTAGCCAGGAATATTTTCAGCAATCATGCCCACAGACACCTCAGCCGAGCACAGCAATGCCAAGCTTAAGTCGAACTTGGAATAACCAGGTGGTGAGTGGTGTCCAGACTGGACACTCGCAAAAAACAACAGGTGACGAGCAAGGCATTTGCAAAACCGTGACTGGCAGTAATTATGCTGCACGCGAACAGGTTAGCGAATTTTGTGATGCTTCTGCCGTAGCACTAAGCGAACAACGCATGCATCATCAGCATAATACGCCACCGTTACCCGTGTCAGGTATGACACCGACAGTTGACCCACGCATGGCTGGCGGCTTTCAGCGTGGCATGTGCCAGACGCTGACCGGAACACCCTATCAAGGACAGCAAGATCAGACACTGTGCAACAGTGGCCATCGTCATCACCTTGCACAGTCAGACATAGTACAAAATCTGGCGCCATCTGCAATACCAGCTAACCATGCAGTAGAGCAGTATAAAGCCGATTTTTCTGTCATGTCACCGGCAAAAGCAGCATGGCAGCAACGCGATAACGAGCCCAGCAATAGCAGAGTACATAGCAGTGTATGTGCCCACAGAAGTTCGATTACGGGCGCGATTAACAAAGCAGAAGGCGTTATCTCTGGCACACCAGAGTTTCGCCATCAACGTGAAATTCAGCCCGTCGCTCCCGTGCTGGAAACAGCGCAGCCACAGCCAGAAAGAATTACTGGCGAAGGCAGTGAAAGCGGTACACAGATAACAGGCGACGACTGGTCACGCGGTGGCCTTATCACAGGCACTGAAGGACTGTTTTCAGCTTGCCGTAATCAGACACAGCAAGGCGTGTCGATTAATCGCGAGGCGATAGGCAAGCATATCGGCGCTTACGCTCTTAGAGGTCGCGAACGCCCGGAAGTGGCTATTTCCAAAGTTACCGGCGGTAGCGGTAACACCTGCACCACCGGCCTTGTTACCCTGTCCGGTGGCGCGAGCGCCTGATGGTTTAGCGCTCACATAACGACCTGATCTAACGATATGGTCAATATGTGAGCAGTAAACTAAAGAGTCACTTTAACCATACACATACGATAGAGACTAACGAATGAACACTAAAAATGCCCTCAGGAGAAGAACTGCAAACGACTTAAGTCGTTTTTCGCAGGCGCCTGTCGGTATGGCGCAACGGCATGAAATGCCAGCGCTAAAAAGTGCTCAACCTGCGCCAGTTGACACTGTTCAGGTAGCAACACAGCCAAAAGCGCCAGTTCCAGCCGCAGCGGTCGAAGCGATAGCATGTGATACCTTGCCTGTTCGCTCATGTCGACATCCGCTGACTGATTTGCGTACCAATGCACAGTTAGCACATTGCGAAGAAGCCATCAAGGGTCGCTTTGAAGCTATCGTGCCGACACTTAAAAAGCTGGCAAATTTACAGCATGAAAGCGATTTTGTCGCTCATGCACAAACGCTAGCCAATAATGAGCTAGGTTATCCACTGCCTGACAGCCTGCTGAAAAATGCTTGGCTGAATGGGCTTGATATGCAGTCAATGTACGCGCACTGCATTTTTGGCGCACTGCGAAATTCAGTCGATCAATTCGCTGAAAACCTGCGTACGCAAGCAGAAGACACCTTAGATACACAAAGCTTTTTCCTAGACTGTGGTTTTCACTGTGTCGATATCACGCCCTGCTCTGATGGTCGCTTAAAAGGTCTGTCCAAATATATATTGCGACTGCCGCTGTCGGCATTGACCGTACGCAATGCTTATGCAGGTGCGCTTTTTAATGTGGAAGCAAACATCCGTCACTGGGAAAGCGTTGAATTAGCACGCTTTCGTACTGGCATACCGGTCGCCGCTGACGCAGGCACCAACTATTTAAAAGTCGTGGTTTACCATCGCAGTAGCTCCGACCCTTCGCATCAAGGCTGTGCAGCGCATGGCAGTAATGACCGCCTGTCAGCTGAAGCCGGCCTTGCCCGTTTGCACGAATTTCAACAAGCCATTGAAAACAGCTTTTGCTGCGGTGCCTCTGTTGATATCTTGCTCATCGGTGTGGACACCGATACTGATGCTATTCGAGTACATATCCCGGACAGCAAAGGCGAGCTTAATGTCTTCCGCTATGTCGATAACGCTCAAATCTACCATGACACCTTAAACCTGAGTGTCGACAATGCGCGTATCGCGGTTTACGATGCAGTGAACAAAAGCAGTGAAGCCGATGGCTGGAGCGCAGGCGAGGGTCAACCGCAAGAAGGACTGCGACGACTCATCAATAATTTGCTGATTAATAATTTATCGCAAATAGAATACGTCAGCGACCTATACGAGGGTCGTTACCCTGACATCGGCCATGCAGAACGTTACATTAGTGTGGGTGATGGTTTTCAGGAAGTTCAGCTACGCAACCTTGCCTATTATGCCCATCTGCATACCGTCGAAGAAGGTGCAGCAGACCTGGACATAGGCATCAAGATTTTTACCGGACTGAACTTGGCTAATGGTCTGCCCATACCCATTGCCATTCATTACCGCTACAACTCAAAAGTTCCTGGCTCCCGACAACGCATGGTCGAAAAATGTCAGCGCGTTAAAGCCGCCATTGAAAACAGGTATCCGGATTTGAGCACACAGAAAAAATTAATTTGTCAGATGAGTTTACAAGATCAGCCATTAGGCAGTGCACTGGAAATCATTGATGAGGGCGCAGCATGAGAATCATGCAGGTAGAAAAAACACTGGTTTCGACTAACCGGGTCGAAAGTCTGGGTCACCGCCCTTTGCTCGTTGTGCGCGACAAACCAGGCGGCACGCCGCTGGTAGCCGTAGACTCAGTAGGCTGCATTCCTGGCGACTGGGTTATCTGTGTTGGCAGCTCTGCGGCTCGTGAAGCCGCTGGCAGTAAAGAATACCCCAGTGACCTGACCATCGTCGGTATTATCGACTACTGGCAGGAAAGCTGAAATGGAAATCATGCAGGTACGTGATGACTTGGTAACAACGCGGCGTATCGACGGCCTGAAAAGTGTCTCACTACGCGTACTGCGTGATTTTACAGGCAAACTTTGCGTTGCCACCGACCCCGTTGGTGTGCCGCCAGGACAATGGGTAATTACCGTAAGCGGTTCTGCGGCTCGACATGCAATGCCAGATTACGGCACCTTAACCGACCTCACCATCGCTGGCATCATCGATGACTGGGATCAATAAAAGATTGACACAATTTAATCGCATTTTAATTTTAAGTTTGGAGAAATAAGTATGGCAAATGAAATATCCGGTGTTGCATTAGGCATGATCGAAACCCGTGGTCTGGTTCCTGCTATTGAAGCGGCTGATGCCATGACAAAAGCGGCTGAAGTTCGCCT
>CAZMLD010000116.1:0-2995 GCA_964566975.1 uncultured Thiotrichaceae bacterium
TGCGAGTCCTTTGGTTTAACTTGCAGGCATCGATGATGTCTGCAGGCGATCAATCTATGTTTTATCAATACTTATTGTATCATGCCTCTGCATTTAACTCAGCACAGTACCGTGGTTAGGACGTAGGTTATTGATTTTTTAGGAATCTGTAGCATGGATGCGACAGTAGAGCGTACATGGATGTATTCACAGCGACCTGAGTAGTGGCACAAGGATGTGCCGTTCACGAACCAAAGGATGGAGAAATCAATAACCTAGTTCTTACCTCATAATAATGCTGAGGCATGTTGTTTTTTGTGGGCATCCTACCACACTAAATTTGGTGCCGATGGCCGGAGTCGAACCGGCACAGCTCTCGCCACTACCCCCTCAAGATAGCGTGTCTACCAATTCCACCACATCGGCTGGTAATATTGTTCTGCTAAGCTTGTACTACTGTGCTGGCGGAGGAACGTTACCTGGCACAACATTTTGAAATATTGCATCAGGCGCAGGCACATCCATTGCACCTGGTACTGTTTCTTCGATAGCGGCAGGATGCTGAATCAAGGCATCTAACACGCTATCTGTTGCTACTTCCCGATTTGATGCCAGATAGGCCAGCATCAGGCTATTAAGAAAAAAAGCGGTGGCTAATAACGCCGTGCTTTTGCTTAAAAAATTAGACGAACCAGTAGCACCAAACACACTACCAGCACCACCACCGCCGCCACCGCCACCGAATGCCGCACCAGCAGACGCGCCAGCACCTTTTTGTAATAGCACGAGGGTAATAATACCTAGCGATAAAAATACGTGCAATATAAGAAGCATCATGTCCACTTAAATAATCTCTCTCAAAACGTTAACAGTACCGAGCCACAACAGCTTGTTCATTACCTGCATTACTGAGCAGCAAGGCAAATGGCTAAAAAATCGTCGGCTTTCAATGAGGCACCGCCGATCAGACCACCGTCTATATCTGGCTGGCCAATTAAATCTTTCGCATTTTTCGGGTTCATGCTGCCACCATAAAGAATGCGCAAGCCTTCTGCAACATCCGCGTTTAATGCTGCTATTTTACCACGAATAAAGGCATGCACTTCCTGCGCCTGCTCAGGCGTGGCAACTTTACCCGTACCTATCGCCCACACAGGCTCGTAAGCAATAACGCCGTCTGCCAGTGCTTCAACACCTTCTAAAGCAATCACAGCATCAATTTGACGCGCACAAACATCATTTGTCATACCGGCTTCACGCTCTTCCAATGTTTCACCAATGCAAAAAATAGGCTTAATACCATTACGGCGAGCCGCGGCGAAACGCTTTGCTACCAGCTCATCCGTTTCACCATACAGTGCGCGGCGCTCTGAATGCCCTACAATCGCATATTCACAGCCCAGATCTTTTAGCATATCCGCTGAAATCTCACCGGTAAAGGCACCTTTGTCTTCATCGCAGATATTTTGTGCGCCGACTTTAATGGCAGTATCACTGGCCTTGCCACAGGTGAGAGAGATGTAAACCGCTGGCGGGCACACAACAACATCAGCTTTTGCGACCGAACCCATGCCCTGCTTGATCCCAGCCATCAATTCTTCCACTGAACGACTGGAACCATTCATTTTCCAGTTACCGGCTACCATTACCTGACGCATCACGTTCTCCGCTTGTCTATAACAAATGTGTATTTTAAAGGCTGTGAAGGTTACCTGTCAGAGGGCAATAAATCAATGTTGATAAGGGTTATTTATAGAAAGCAGCAATAGATTTTTCTTATTCAGCAATAAAATTGCACGATAATGTGGTGTTTTTTCTATTTTCCGCGTTAACCCAATATTTCATAGGAATACCGTGTTTTGGAGAAATCTCAGTGAAACAGGTCGATGATATGCTTCGCTAAAGATGCAGAAAACGCTTGATCTGGATCAAGATGAAGGCACAAACTTCACTCCAGCACCACTAACCACTTACGTGAATAAAATTACCTGCTAGCCTCATTATAATCACTTTTAATTTTTTCATAACTAACGGGTTTACTATGGCACATATTCAGTGGACTGATGATTTAAATACGGGCATTGATGTTATCGATAGCCAGCATTTGCGCATTGTCCAGTACATCAATGACCTTGATGACATTCACAAAAGCCACGACAGGGATGAAGTGGAAAGAGTTTTAGACGAACTGGTGGACTACACTTTGTCACACTTCGCCTTTGAAGAAAGTTTACTGGAAGATTCAAAGTACCCATTCATCAATGGCCATAAAATGGTTCATAAGTTGTTTGTAAAACGCATAGGCAGCTTCCAGCAGCGCTTTAAAATGGGTGAAGATATTAGCGAAGAGTTATTAAAAACACTTAAATCTTGGCTTATTAACCATATAAAAAGCGATGATAATGATTACGTTTCGTTTGTTAAGGCAAACATGAAGGGGGTTAATAGCGACAAAGGCGGCTGGTTTTCTCGTTCGGTTAAAAAGTTTTTCGGTTAACACAAACTCGTCGATTTTTTAATACCAAATATAAACCCCATATCGAGAACACAGCATGAGCCACATAGCCTGGAACGACAGCTTATCAACCGGAATCAATATTATCGATTGCCAGCATAAACGCATAATACGGTATATTAACCAGCTAAATGATGCAAAAAGTCATGACAACACTCACGAACTCATTAGTGAAGTACTCATTGAGCTCATTGACTACACGCTTTCACATTTTGCATTTGAAGAGTCACTTATGGACGATGCAGGGTATAGCGGTGTCACCATTCATAAACGAACACATGATGCTTTCCGTGAAAAAATACAGGGCTACCAGAGCCGTCACCAGTCTGGAGAAGATGTCAGTGATGAGTTGCTCAAACTATTGAATGTGTGGCTGATTAACCATATTGCTAACGATGACAGCGATTATGTTTCCACCGTCAAAGAAAACATCACTGGCATTAATTCCGCAGAAAAAGAGAACTGGTTAAAAATAAAAGTACGGCAGTATTTTAACTGACA
>CAZMLD010000116.1:3095-6959 GCA_964566975.1 uncultured Thiotrichaceae bacterium
AATCATCACTTCCAGATTATGCAATAAACAACTATAATTTACCGCGACTCTTTTTACCATAACACTTAGCCATACAGGCACTGACAACATTACTGTCATTCATGCAGAATCCGATTTATACAGCGGCATCGAATTTTGTGAAACCTACACATTACTTCCATTATAAAAACTCTCTGCCACGAATAAACAATCACTGATGAAACAAAAACTCCTCGCCTCACTATTTTATGTGCTACCGCATCACGCCATTACTAAACTGATGTTTGTTGGCGCTCGTATTCGCTGGACTCCTGCAAAAAATTTAATCATTAAGGTTTACACGCATTTAAACCCAGTAAAAATGCATGAAGCTGTTGAAGAAAACAGGTTTGCTTATGTCTCGCTCAATGCTTTTTTTACTCGCGCATTAAAGCCTGAAAGCCGACCTTTTGATAACAACGAAAATAACTGGCTGTGTCCAGTTGATGGCTCAGTAAGCCAGGCGCAGGCGATTAAACAGGGGCGAATTTTTCAGGCAAAAGGCCAAGACTACAGTTTGTTGGAACTACTAGGTGGTGACACTGAGCTGGAGAAAGTATTTAATAATGGACAATTCGCCACATTATACCTGTCACCGAGAGATTATCACCGCATCCATATGCCGACCACTGGCACGCTAAAACGCATGTCATACATTCCCGGCCGCCTGTTCAGCGTTGCTACATTTGTGGTTAACCATATCCCACGTTTATTTGCACGCAATGAACGCTGCGTGTGTGTTTTTGAAACCGATCAGGGCCCGATGGTTATGATTCTGGTTGGTGCGATCAATGTTTCTGCCATGGAAACAGTATGGCACGGATTGATTACCAGCGAAGCCAAAAAGATTAAGCACTTTGATTACAGCGACAAGAATATTATTCTACAACGCGGCGAAGAAATGGGCCGGTTTAATTTAGGCTCGACCGTTATTGTGCTGTCCACCAGTCAAATGCAAATTGATAGCAGTATGTTAGCTGAAGCTGAGATCAAACTTGGGCAATGTCTGGCAACACCCGCGCAGTAATAGAACAGCCAAAACAGGCTTTGAATGAACAAGCCCCACCTCACGCGCACTACGTCATTTAGCAGAAGAACCCTCAGCTACTTTCTGCCTTCGCCGACTTTAAGGTTTGCGCCTCTGCAGTCTGGTGAGCCTCATCCTCACGTTGTAGCTTTGTACCTGATGGCCTAGTATAACGGTCATTCATCGACTGAATAAACGTACTGCTGTCGGCAACCACTTCAGCTAACACACGTTTAGAGCGCTTCGACCAGCCTACTGGCATAGGTCTAAACATGCTGCGTAGAGGTTGCGTATTCTTTAGAAAGGCCTGTTTAATATTGCCCGTTAGTATTGACGTTTCACGATGTTTACCCGCCAAGCTTTTATTAATAACGACTTTATTAACGATTTTTTTAGCAATGACTTTAGCAGAAAAACTACGCACTAAATAATGCACCACAGCAAAACCAAATAACACCAGTCCCAGTTTAATTGATGAAATTAACGCTGCATTTGTAAAGTCATAAGAAAATAATGCCCAAACATCAAATCTTTGCGCCAATGTATACATTACGATAATAAACAAAGCCACAGCAATGGCATCCAGTGTTAACACCAGCTTCACCCATTTGTTCATTGCCGCTTTGACGGCAGGCACTACCTGGTTTTCGATATCGCTGGCGATGGTTTCCAGCGCACCAACTATGCGATAAGAACGCTCTATTTCTACCTGGTGTATGCGATCTAAAATTGCCGCTTTATCCTGTTCACATTTTCTCTCAAAACGTTTTCTTACTGTCTCGTCCTCGATGGGCACGGCAAGCTCGGTATTATAGATAGAATAAAAACGCCCTGCGGTAAGCCCTTTCGCGGCAAGTGCACGCTGCCATGCAGCAACCACAGACTCAGGGTTGTCTTCCTTCGCTGCCGTATCAATTTGATTGAGAATGTATAAGAACTTTTCTGAGTCACTTCGAGTGATGGTATTGGCAACCAGATGGTCTAATGTGTCGTGCATTGCACCTGGTTCAGGGTGCCTGGCATCAAAAAACACCAGCACTAAATCTGATAGATCAACAATGTGATCAGTGAGTCGTAATATGGCATTTCGCTGGTCATCAGCATCAAAGCCGGGGGAATCAATAATGATTTTACCGCTAAGTTTATCCGAATTAGAGGTTTTCATTTGCAGATAGGCGTCAATGCGTCGCCCTTCTCCGTTGGCCACTTTATCAATTTCTTCACTCATCTGATAAAACGGAAAGCGTGGGTCAGCATTTAATGCTACGCCAGGTAATACTCGGTTTTCTTCACTATTGCTGTAGCTGACAACAGTAAATTTATCATCAACCGCCTGGTTACCCGTAAGCTGCAATTTATCACCCAAAAAACTATTTATAAACGATGATTTACCGGCTGAAAAAGTGCCCAGCACAGAAACCAGAGGCCACCACGGAATACTGGTGGCATAAGACTCCGTGGTTTTCAGCAAACCCATCTTGTAGGCAACGGTATCAAGTTTTTTAAACTTCGAGACGACATCAAGCAATAATGGGTTTTCATTATTTAAGTGTGCTTCCAGCTTCGCTAATCGTTCACGAATGGATTTATCCGGGCGATTTAACATATTGGTTTATTGACCTTTAAGTGGTTATTCATTCGGCTCGGTGTTTTCTGCGCTAGGTATAATAACCTGGCGTTTTACCCCATTTAACACTACGCCGCTCTTATCGGCACTACCTGCCTGCTTACCTGAGCCTGTTTCAGTTCTGCTCGGTGCCGATCGCTCTTGCATATTAGAAAAACGATGGGGCGCATTATGCCACGGCGCTTGATAATATGATGGCCAGCTATGCGTCGGCCAGATCGGTGTTGTTTGACGAATTGGCGGTGGCACGTTATCACTCCCCCCAAAAGGCATTATGTCACTCATCATACCAAACGGCCCACTGGAAATGGTGCGATTCATGCCACTCATATCACGCTGCATGCCGTATACTGAGCGATTCATATTGTTCATGCTATGCGTCATGTTCTTAATGTTTTCACTCAACGGCGTTAAACTATTCATTTGCGTAGACATTAAACCCACTTCGTTTGACATGCCGCCTATATCACCCGCCATTTGCTCTACATTGTCAGTCATATTATCAATACTTTCCGTCATTTTGGTTAAATTTTTAGACATTCGTGGCATGGCATCAGACACGATGACCGCCATATGCGTAACAGATTGCGATAACACGGCAATGTCATGGGTTAGGCGGTAAATCAGAAAAAAACCATAACTTGCTAATATTAAAAAAGCAAACAGTGATGGATAAACAACCATTCCCCAGCGCTTGGCACTGTTATCGAAGGTATCGGCGAGGCGCTCTAGTGGGTCAGACGGTTTGTCGCTAACATAGGCTTCCTCTAAGATTTTTTTCTGTGCACGCTGCTTAGCTTCGTGAGCACGCGCCTTTAAATCAGACGCACTGGCTTTTGATTTGATTGAACTGTCCGCTGTCTGTTTATCCACCTCACTTATTTTTCGCGCTGCAGACTGCAGATCAGCGCTCTCTGAAGCAGCTGCTTTTGCCGTTGCCGCTGTTGCCGCCTTATTGACTTTAACCACGGGCGCAGACGCCTCCGTCGCTACGGCTTTATTTTTCCTCACGGCAGCTTTCTTTTTAACCGTCTTAGCTTTAACCACGGCGGTTTCTACTGGCGTTGTATTATCGGCGTTACTGCTTTTTGCACTCGTACTGCTGGAAGCATTTTCTTTTGCCGCCCGACTATTTGTCTCTTTTTTGTCCACCATTAAAAATCGCCTTCCGCGGCCCGATTCATAATCTCTA
>CAZMLD010000117.1:0-6935 GCA_964566975.1 uncultured Thiotrichaceae bacterium
TGCCCTAAAAATGGCTTTCTCTCGCTACGATCAACTAAATCCGACAGACTCCTAGCGAGTTAAAAACTTAAGAATAATAACTTTTCACCAAAGATAGGGTAAAAAAACATGTTAAACGAGATGACTCACATGCCGGAAGCGGTACTCAGTGCAAAAGCTGATGAGCTATTTGACATCCTAGGTGCGCCAACGCTAGTCCACCTAAACGGCATAAATCCACAGCCCTTATTCATCTGCACGTTATTACATGGCAATGAAACCACTGGATTTTATGCCCTTCAACGCCTATTAAAAAAATACCAGAAAAACCCCTTACCACGCGCCATTTCCATCTTTATCGCTAACATCACCGCCGCAAAGGAAAATCAACGGCGGTTAAATAATCAGGATGATTACAACCGGATCTGGCCAGGTAGCCACCATAGCGAGTCTGCGGAAAAAGATATGATGCAAACCGTCACCCACATTATGCAGAAAAAAAAACCCTTCGCCAGTATCGACATTCATAATAATACGGGGAAAAATCCACATTATGCCTGCATCAACATACTCAACCCGCATGGGCTGGTGCTGGCTGAAAAATTCAGCAATATCGCGGTTTATTTCACTGACCCTAAAGGTGTACAGTCATCCGCTTTTTCTGATTTTTGCCCCTCTGTTGTGCTTGAATGCGGGCAGGCTAGTGATAAGTCTGGCGAAGACCATGCTCTATCCTATCTGGAAACCATTTTAAAACTGGACAATCTATCTTCACACAACAGAAATAATTTAATGCTGTATCACACCATTGCTCGCGTCACCGTTCCGAAAACCACAGGCATAGGACACAGTACTGATGATGTTGTACTGAATGCATTACTTGATGAAAAAAACTTTCACCTGATTGAGCCGGGAACGACCTTTGCGACGATCAATTCAAACAAAGAGAACCTCATTCTTGTCAGCAGCGAAAGCCACGAAGATATCACCGATGAATATATCGAACGTCGTGGAAGTAGACTTTTATTTAAAAAAGCGATCACTCTGGCTATGTTTACCCGCAAGGTAACCGCCATACGACAGGATTGCATTTGTTACTTTATGGAGGAGCTACACGTTGGTTAAAGGCTGTTTGAAAATATAAAACACATTGCCAGAGGTGAAAAATAAAATCAACGACCGCATACACAAAATCGTTGCCTTTCATTTTTCACCCAGACTTATTCACTAACGCAGTATTAGTCTTGCTTAATCGCCAGCTTACCACTGCCTAAAAAGACCAGCACTACTGCTGAAAGCAAATAAAACAACTGCAATTCAATAGCCCAACCGCCGTGTTCAGTTAAGCTGAAAAACTCAGCCGTATGCACCAGAAACAGAGCGAAAATCATATTAACAGCCATTAACAAAGCGCCGATTCTGGCCTGATAACCCACAATCACCATCAACGGTGCAATTATTTCGCCAATAAATACCGCATAAACGAAAAACGATGGCAGGCCATTTGCCGTTAACTGACCACTGATAAAACCCAGTGATTCTGGGTGTATGATTTTTGCCACGCCGTGAAACAGCATTAATCCACCGACTGTTAATCTAAGAATCAACTTTCCAATATCAGGACTCAACGATGATAGAAACATCAGACACCTCTTTTTTATGTTATTTTGAATTCAAGTGTTAACAGCGCATAGGATAAGGATCAATAATAATTAGAAATAAGATATTTTCAACTATAATTTTTTGTTGATGTGGGCTATGCTCGGACTCAAGAAGATAGTAGCACACGAACCATGCTAAATTGGTTCATCCAGAAAAATCGAAAAAACTATATCTGACCCGCTCTGCACATACACAAAGGCATAATAAAAAATGAATAATATCGCTCTGCTATTGCCAAAAAATCACCGCCCAGTTTACCCCGCCCAGTTCACGCTTATCAACAATAAGTCTGATCATGTTCTGTCAACCTATATAGCGATTCCTTTACTTGGCAAAATTACTGCTGGCAAACCCATTGAACGCGTTGAGCACAATGAACAGGTCAAAGTACCCGCCAACATGGTACGCAAAGATACTTATGCCTTAAGAGTCTCCGGCCACTCAATGATTGACGATAATATTCAAGATGGTGATATCGTTATTATCGAAAAAAGAGTATCAGCAGAGAACGGTCAGTCCGTTGTCGCTCTCATCAATAACGAGCAGGTTACGCTAAAGAAATTTTACATCGAAGCTGACGGTATCCGGTTACAGCCAGCAAACCCAGCAATGGAAGCCATTATTCTTAAAAATGAAGAAGTCGAGGTACTGGGTGTCGTTACTGGCGTCATTCGACAGTTTGAATAGACGATTAATACGAGGCTTTCTGACCTGCCTCATCAGTCAGTACTAGCTCAGTAAAATCTGTTTTTGGAATAGAGAAAATTTTACATGGACTGGTAATCAGCTGAATTTGAAATGAATCTTTTTTCGGCTGTATGATACGCACAGGCAAGTATAACTTTTCTCCTTTTAGGGTAGCAACATGGCTATCTAACGTTATCGCGTAACCACCGGTTGGTTTTTCACCCAGGGCAAAAAGAATCAGGCTCTGTTTCTGGTGGTCAACATTTAAATTTGCAGCGGCAGAATTTGCTACCGATGACGCGGAAAATGTCACGGGAAATGATTTTAATAAGTCATCCAGCTCACTCGCCGTGGCTATCGGCTTTAATACTGTTTCATTGATAGCACAATTATTCGAGCTATAAAGGGTTTGTAATGGTATGGCATTATGACTACAGGCACTATTAACAGCCACTACAGTAAGCATTAACAATATCTTCAAACTAAAAATCGACATCTCATTACTCCGCTAGTTTTACCTGTTTGCTTTCAATAATCGCACGTTGAAAACCAGCAGGACTTGCACTGGCTTCAGCTGACAAACGGCTAGTGCCAAAATTAGCCAGAATATCGACAACGAAATCAAGCCCGCTTATATCAATATCACTCAGCACAACCGTAGTCAAGGCGTTGAGCGTGGGAAAACCACCACAGGCTTCTGCCAGCTGACAAATAAGCAAATCATTATCAATATCTGAGCCCGCTACAATGCGATAAGAGCCAGAAACGAGATTAACAAAAGAATAGCTAAACACACCATTACCCAAATCCATAGTGGTGCCTTGTGCAACCATATGGTTATTTTCATCCAGTAACAGCATATATATTGCTCCGGTATGACCGGTACTGTCCAGCTCACCGACCTGCATCGACACCTGTACGCTGACACTACCTCCAGTCGCCAGCGTGAATGTGATGGTAGCGAGATATAATGAGTCATTTAAACCTGTCCGATCAATAACAATCAGGTACTCGCCGAGGCCGTTGCCATCAACATTTCCACTAGCACTAATCGTCAGCCAGCTAACATCCGCACTGAAGCTAACCACACTCGTTTGCATCTCACCCAAGTTTGTCAATGTCAACGCAGCCGTAACACCCAAACCCAGTGATACTTGAGCTGGCTCGGCTACAATTAATGCCGGCTGTGGTGGCAGATCACCGCCATTTGCCAGCGTCTGCGCCGCCTGTACTGACCTCAGTGCATCAATCAAACCAAAACCAAACTGGTCATCGCGCCCGACAGCACCGATGTCCGTGGTTATTGCCCCAGCACTCAACAGGCTATCTATGTCGTCTGGGCTCAATGCTGGGTGTACCGCACGCATCAAGGCAATGACACCAGCCACATGAGGCGCTGCCATCGATGTACCCTGATAAAAATCAAAGGTAGAGTTTCTCGTACCGGTTGAATCATCCACCAGCGTACTTAACACACCATCGCCGTGACCGTCAGCGTTTAAATCAACCGCCTGATTGCCACCGGGCGCGGCGACATCAATGTTACCGCCAAAGTTGGAGTAGGGCGCACGACTGTTATCAAAACCGGTGGCACTGACCGAAATCACGCCCTCATAAGAAGCCGGAAAACTCGACAAACGGGTATTTTCATTACCCGCAGCCGCGACCACAATCACCCCAGCGGCACGCACCTCGTTAAAAACATTCTGCTCCGCCTGAGAAAAACCGCCACCACCCAAGCTAAGATTAATGACATCGGCTTTTTGCGCTGGCACGGTATTGCTGTCATTCGTTAAGCCAGCAGCAAAACGAATAGCCTGAATAATGTCGTGACTGCTACCACCTTCAACACCGAGTACTCTAAGTGGCATAATCTTCGCGTCCCAGGCAACCCCGGCTATGCCACTATTATTGTTCGATAATGCCGCCACGGTACCTGCCACATGCGTGCCATGCCAACTGCTGCTGTTGAGCTGTGCGCCATCACCAGGGTCATCCGGATTAGGGTCAATACCATTACCGTCTGCGGCATTGCCGGCATCAGAAATAAAGTCATAACCAGCAACCAGTTGCCCGACAAATTCAGGATGAGCTAAAAACACCCCAGTATCCACCACTGCAACGATGACTTCACCGCCACCAATCCGACTACCAGTGGTGATATTCCACGCCAATGGCAGGTTGATGGCAGGGTAATGCCATTGCCGTGGGTAAAAGGTATCATTTGGTACGCGGAATGCCCGACGAATATAATTAGGTTCGGCGAACGTTACATCAACACGCTGATTCAAGTGTTTAATCTGTTTCAGGGTTTGATATTTTTGATAACTGACAGGGTTCGTGCTTGCCAGCTCCTGTAGAAAGGTTGCAGCCAAAGGCTGATTGCTAGCCAGTGTTCGGCTGGCACTAACAGAAAACCTTGCTCGCGTCGTTCTGCTGGTATCCTGGTGACTAAACGCCATCATCTGGTTACTGATTTTAAACTGATTAACCGTGGTATTGGGCTTAAATTGAATGACGGCTTCCCCAGATATAAAATCCATCGACTGCTTGGCAGAGGTATTCAATGCCGACACACCATCCAGTGACAGGGTATATTTTGATGAGCCCCAAAAAGCTTCTACTATCACAAAATATTCACCATCTTCTGGTACGCGCAGGCTCTCGAACTCATTGGTTGAGTCAGAAGATGCCACCAGATTCTGTAAAGAATCAAATAGATAAAGATCAAGATCGCCGCTAAAAATATCCACTTCGACAAAATCAACCACCTGCAAACGTATGGTCTGATTTTTTTGCAATGCCACGCGGTAAATATCTTGTTTATCTGCAGTAAATGCCAGCCGATCGCCTGCACCAGAACGCAAGGTTCCTATCAGGGTAGCAAAACCATGCACCGTGGAAAAATTAGCAATAGCCTGCGCCGCAGCAAAACGGTTGTTCGCTACATTTGCGGGCGCAAGCGGGTCATTAATATCACTATCTACCTGAATTAATGGTGCCGCCCGATAACGACCAGACAGTGAAAGCCTGCCCACCACACACACAATATCAACATTGGTCGCATTTGCATTATTAATCTGGCCGCTGGCATTTTGAATAGAACAATTTTGTGAGGCTGAATTCTGCACAATTTCAACGTTATAGGTTTCGCCATTTCCCAGTCGCTCAACAAACGCATAACGTCCATTCGCTTCAATTGTCTGCACGCTGTTACTGCTGTTATTTTGTATGATTAGTGTATCCGTCAGACCAGAGACCGTGCCTCCCACGCTAAACCCAGATATGGGTTGAGCGGGTTCGGGATCTGAGCTATCACAGGAAAACAGTAGAAAAAAACTGGCTACTACTATTATTTTCTGAGCTAGCCTGATGACTTTATTAGACGTATGTTGATTTAGCGGTATATTCAATTTCTTCCTCTACTTTCTAGCCAATAGCTAACGGATCAAACGACTTCCCAATCTTATTGAGTAACATGCCAAGCCTAGTACACCAACCAGCTTAAAGTGTCGGTCTCAATTACCTGTATGAGCGCGATTTCGGTTATTTTTTACGCTGACAAGGCGCAATGAGGAGTAATAGTTGCTCTATTGCGACGATTTGCAACGCAGTCAACGTGAAAAATAACCGAAATAACGCCGTACACGGTGATTGAGAACGCCCCCTAGTCTGCCAAGCATAGTTGAATTGTAGAAAAAATCATTATATTCCGCCGTGAATGCCGAATCTGCTAGCAACCAGCGTTTGCCTCGCTTCTTCTTGCCCTTGCTTGCACCATCGTCTAAGAAAATAACACAGTGTTCGGGTAATGAACGATAAACTAGGCTCCGCTCACATCAAATATTCAACAAGGGAATACTGATGGAAAACACTAAAGACTCCGTACCAGGGTTCTGGCTGGAAATACCGCCGTTGGAGAGATGAAAAGCCGCCATGCCAGCACGGATTTTATTTTCAAACTGATACACCAGCGCCAGCCCCGCTCTAAATTCAACCGTGCTGCCCAAATCAATGTTGTCACTGCTATTAAACACACCCACGCCATAACCTGGCGTTAACAGCCATTTACGCGTCAAATAAAAATCGTATTGTAAATCGCCATACACAAACAACGCGCCATCAGTTGCCAGCACAACACCGATGGCGGGTCTCAAGCGAAAACCATAGGGGCCTGAGAGGGAGGTAAAGCGGTACTCAAGACCATATCGCTGAGTGCGTAACTCATCATCAACAATGGCGATCTGGCCAGCTGTTATATTCACCATCTGGTATTCCTTGCGCTCACTGAACTCGGCGTAGGCATGTGTTGCCGTCAATAAAAACGACCATAAAGCTAACAGGGCAAAAGTTAAAGCTAAATTCAGATAATAATGGGCGGTATCTTTGTTCTGCTCTGCTTGCGCCACCATGATAATTGGCTCCATTGTTACTGCCAGCCTAGCCGCTCGGTCAGCAGCGTGTTACGTGGGTCACTTATTACCACGTGGCCGTCACTTGCTGTTTGCAATCATTTAATGAATATCGTACCGAATTTTTTGATCCATGCCTGCTGAATACGCACATGCTTGTTCTCATCACCAACCTGTTTCGCCATAAACAACTGG
>CAZMLD010000118.1:0-6898 GCA_964566975.1 uncultured Thiotrichaceae bacterium
GCAGGGCAAAACACCATTTTTATAGGCATAACCGATTAATGTCTGTTTGATATTTTCTAATTCTTCCTTAGTTTCAAGATAACGTGTGGCTTCAATTCGTGATGACAGACTACCGACAATCCCACCTAACAACAAACCAACGATAACCAGTACAACGGCTATTTCAATTAGTGTAAAACCTCGACAGGCACTATTATATTTCATGGGGTAATGACTCTAATAAAATCTTCGACTTCATCCGCATCAAAAATATTATTCAAACTGTTGTTCTCGCCTTCAAAATAATCGCTCATATCACTACTCGGTCGGCTACCACCTATTGCGGTATCTCGACCTGAAAACATGATTATTGCCTGTGCGTTAGTTGTGTTTATAAGTGGCTCTACGCTATTTATAATCATGCACGGCGGGTTTGTGCCACTGCCACATGTATAAACATTTGTCGGTGGCGCATTCTGAAAGGCAAAAGCATAATAGGTGACACTTTGCCAAGCCTCAGCAGATAGCCATGGCATGGGTTCAATACCCGTAGCACAGCCTGTATCCCAGTCAACAGGCTGTGCGCTGTCAAGTGGAAGATGTCCTTCCCTTAATTCCAAAGGCAGATTATCTTCGCTGCTAAAATCTGTTTTGCTTGGATCAAAAGCGGATGCTTCTGGGTATGCATTACAGGCCGTGAAATATTCACTAATCAGATTACTTATTTCCTGCGAGACACGCTTATGCACTTGCTTCATAATATCGTTATAAGTTATCACCTCGATTAAATCATTAACAATAATATTGTTTGCGGCATCGAATATTTCACCTTGAATGAAACCATTTACGTTTGTACCACCAAAAACACCTTGCACGAAATCATCATTGTCTTCAGCAGGAATGCTAGTCGTATCAATATCGAGATAATGTGTTGCATTATAAAGGTTTGCTCCAGACCTATTCTGTACGATGCCATCACCTCTGGTTAAGGCTATTCCTGGGGAAATAATTACAGCTACCGCGCCATCAATTCCTGCGCCATTAAAAATAATATTATTACTGTTATCACGTACCGTTATATTGCCAATAGTTTCAGTATTTATTTTTTTGTCTAGTGGGCTACTAGTGTAATCGAAGTTTTCTGAAACAGCATACCAAAGCCTTTCATTAGCACTATCCCTCAAGTCCCCTACATTAAGGGTTCGCCATGGAAACCGACCTATTGTTGTAGGACCATTACAGGTTAATTCTGCCCTCCCATCATTATCCATATCTGGGCAGACAAAATAGCCAGGGCCACGGTTAGTGGCATTTACTTCAGGGTAGTTTATTGCATGTGCAATTAACGCCTGCTTTGCCTTTTCTAACACAATTTTCGTGTGTTTTATATTATCGACTTTTAACGTTGTAATCGAGATAGTAGAAAAGTAATAACTGGACGCAGCTAAAACAAGCATCATGATGAATAGCAGTAATGCCAGTCCCTGTTGTTGCTTTTTGCTTTTTAGCTGGCGATTAGTGATCAACAGTCTTGCCTGTACGTTTATGCCAGGTTTCTCCTGGTTTAAGTCGCTTTCTTTTACCGTCGACAGTCACGGTCACTTTATTGTTTTTACCAACGCTATCGTGATGAACTTTTATGTTGCCTATTTTTGAACTGTCTAGGGTGTTTTTATTATTAATCCAGACCACGCTTTTACCGTCACTGCGTATCATGTAGCCTGAAACTTTTATTTTTTTTGTCTGCTTTACCTGCTTTATCTGCTTTCTGAGTACTGGTTGCTTACTTACACCTGAGCGCAGCGTATCAATTTCTGCGCGCTGCTTACTATCGGTAAACAGTGTTTGTAAATCTGCCACCTTATACTCTGCATATAAGGTGTTGCTGAATATCAGAGCAAACAGCAACACCATGACGGACTTAATTTTTAGGCTTGCTTGCATCATTATTAACCCGAGTTATTACTGCCACTATTCGCCTTTACACTTTTAAAGGTATACCAGCCAATTTTACAATATGCTTTCATATTATCTTTGTTGTAAACAATCTCTTTGCTAATTTTTTCTAAGTTGCAACTGTGCACGGCAAACAGCCCGTTCGCTTTTCTCAAATCATTTAACAGTGCAAACAGGTCGCCTTCATGCGCCATTTTCATATCCAGTGTCATCACACTTTTATACACATTAATGTCACTATGCTGACGCGTTAAGTTATCTTTCTGTAATAATTTCTGTTCAGATATACTGTATTTAACGAATGACATACCACGTTTTTTAGCAGCGCGTTGCAACGTTTCAAACCAGCCCAGGCGGTCTTCTGAACCGACCACACCCTGCGCCACCAGCTTTAAAAAGTCGCTTTCAAATTCATCAATAATCTGATTTTTTTCTACTGAGCGATGTATTTCCCCCTGCCAAAAACGCATATCACGTTGTGCTGCCTGCTCATCCTGATAAACATTATTCATATAAGCATGGGAGACAGAAACAGCAATGATGCCTAATATCAGCATCACTGTAAAAAAAACAGCGGCACGCATTAATACGGGTGTTAATTTGTCAGACATGACCAGGTGCCTTCATGATTATTTCCAACGAGAAAATGCCGAGTGCAGACCTATTCTTTCCCTGCGCTACCTCTCTACCAAGCCCAGAGGAAAATTGACTAGCAGAACGAAAATCCACAGGCATGGTTAGCACTTCTGCACGCTCAACGCGATCGCTGCTTTGTAGGGCATGAATAATTGCCTGCATCTGCGCTATTGACTGACGGTAGTTATGCTCTGGCTGCGTGATACGCCCAGTCACGATTGCGCGATGTTTTATCGGCAGGCTGTCGGTAAAATTAACTTCATTTACTGACGCTCTGGCAAGGCGAACGGCGGAAACATGCGCACTCAACGGCGCGTATGCACGCCACTCTATTTTATCAATGTACACCGTACCTAAGTCTTGCTGGCTGATAATTGCGCTTAACACGAGTAAAAAATCCAATGGTGACGTGGCGCTGTTTATTTTTATTTTCTGCGCCAGCTCAACGACTGAGTTCATTACCTCGGCGCTTTCAACCGCACCTTCAAAACCTTTAAACTTATTTGCATACAGGTCTTTATAGCTTTGCTCTTCCTGCGCCAGTAAAACAATGGCTTTTTCATGTTCCATGGTATTAGAAATATTGGCTTGCACAAACAAAGCCGCAGTAAGCACCACTAATATGCTAGCGGCGTACAGCACTCTGGCTGCCAGTATGTTGTAATAACGGTTAAAGAACTGGAATTTTCCATAATGACTAGCCGTCATATGCTGGCTTAGGCAAAGCCATGCAAAAATATTATCTGAAAATTTTTCTGAAAATTTTGTGGTGATACCTTTTAGCCCTAATTTTTTCTGAATATCTGCCACAGCATGAATAGTTATTTCTGTTAGCTGGTGTTCGAGCTGGTCATTGATTTTAAAAAACTGAGGTAATGATGCTAACTCCTCATCACTACCAATGAGGTGCACATTGATGACTTCATCACTGTCAATAGAGCCTTGTGCGCGCAAAAAATCTATCGTCCGTTTAACTTCCTTTGCTGTACGTTTGCCAATGTCCGAGCTATCGCCTTGGTCTACATTGACAATGGACTGGCGACTGGTAATAAATTTGCCGTTTCTAAACAGTGATTGTCTAACATTATTACTAACCTGCTGACTCACCAGCAAAACAACACCGCTTGTTGCCTTTATTGTTTTTAACAGTTTTTTACTCACTAAAGGCAAGGTCCATATGCCTGACAGTGGCGTTTGATATTCTTCCAGAATATCTAACCAGCGCTTAATCATGTGTGGATTTGTGATTGCGCTGATAAGCACAATGTCATCTTTTCTGCCGCTGGTTACTCGACCCACAACTTCACTGTAATAGTAGTCCTTACTTGCGCGATAGTATCGGTCAATTAATCGGCTAACAACGGATTTTCTATCGCTGCGCCCAACATGCGGTATTGTTTCGTTTCTAAAATCTTCTTCGAGGACATCGACCAGTAATTTTCCGGGAATATTTATCGTCTGTTTCAGATAGTGGCGAAAGCGGTCAAAGCCAGATTCGGTTGACTCAAAGGCGACACTGCCCAGTAACGTCCTGCCTTTCCAGTGCAACACGGTTAGTCGGTTTCCAGTGTAATAAAATAGCCGCTTCATTATATTCCCACTCCAGAAATTGCGTCATAAACGGGGCCTAACACTGCCATCATTATCCACATCATAATGCCACCCAGTATAACCGTTAGTATCGGCAATATTGTGGGTTCGATTTTTTCAATCGACTCTTTCACTTCTCGGTTGTAAAAATAACTCACGTTTAATAAGGCTTCGTCCATCGCGCCTGTATCTTCACCCACTTTTAACATACGCACGATCATTGATGGAAACACGCCCACTGTTTCAAAACTTTTGCTGATGATAATGCCATCAGAAATATTTGCTCTGGCTTTTTTGATTGAATCTTCCAGTACTAGGTTATCAACCATATCTTCTGATATCTTTAGTGCATCCAACACGGTTATGCCCGCGCTGTACATCATGGCAAAGTAATTAGCAAATCGTGCTAGCTTCACTTTTGTCATTAAGGGACCAAATATCCACAGTTTTAACTTTAAGCCGTCAAAATAATATTTAACGCGCTCATTCTTTTTCGTCAGTGTTTTTAAAGCAAACACCAGCACAATAGGCAGGCTGAAAATTAAATACCAGTAGGCAACAAAGATATCTGAAATAACAATCAAAATTTGTGTGTGTGTTGGAATCTCTGTACCCAGATTTTTAATAAACGGCAACATCTGTGGCATTAAGTACATCATTAAAAAGGCAACCACCGCCAACACGATAACTGACACGATTGCTGGGTATATCATTATTTTTTTTGTCTGAGATATCAGTTCATCTTGCCAGCGTATGGTTTCAGCAAGATCATTTAACACTTCGGCCAACTGCCCGGTCTCTTCGCCAACGCGAACCAGGGTAACATACACTTTATCAAATATTATCGAATGCTCTGCTAACGCTAACGAAAACGTTTTGCCACCTTCGATATCATCAATAACGGTTTGTAGTACATCGGTAAAGTGGCTGTACTCAATGCTATCTCGAATGTCTTTCAAGCTATCAATAAGCGGCACGCCAGATTTAACCAGTTGTTCTATATGAAAGGTAAAATTAATCAGTTCTCGGCGACTAATTTTTTTCTTGCGAAAGCTTATTTTTACAACTTGATGGTGTTCTTTAAAACTCAATAAATCAAAACCCATCGTACTTAGGCGCTTCTCCAGCTCCATAGGATTACTGGCGACCATGGTATCGTTGCGAATTTTACCGCTTGCATCAATGGTTCTGAATTTATAGTCTGGCATAGTGTTTCGTTGTTAATAAAAAAATGTTAAAGACACTTGTGCATGGTATTTCTATGTAGAGATGAGGGGTTATATTAATCGTTGCGTTAAATCAATGACGCGAGTGACTTCTGTTAATGATGTTCTGCCTTCAAGCACACAACGCACGGCATCATCTGCCAGTGTTTTATACCCCGTTTTTTTTGCTGTTGCTTTTAACTCACCCAGGGTCGCTCGCTTTGCTATCTGTTCATCCAGCTCTTCATTGATTCTTAAGGCTTCAATAATTGCAATGCGGCCTTTATAACCCGTATTGCCACAGTGTTTACAGCCACTTGGCTCATAAATAGTATGGTTCGCGTTCGGTGTATCAATAGCCAGTAATTGACTTGCGAGGTTGTCTGGTTTTATTTCTACTTTGCATTTCACACACAGCAAACGAATTAAGCGCTGGCTAATCACGCCGATAATATTGCCGGTCATGATGTCGGGCAAAATACCAATATCAAGCAGTCGAGGGAAAGCACCGATTGCTGAGTTGGTATGTAATGTTGATAGCACCTGGTGACCAGTCATAGCGGCGCGAAATGCCATCTCTGCGGTATCTTCATCTCGAATTTCACCAATTAAAATAATGTCTGGATCCTGCCGCATCATGGAGCGGATGCCATTGGCAAAGTCCATACGCGCGACTTCATTCACTGACGTTTGCCGAATCATATCCATCGGGTACTCCACGGGATCTTCCAGCGTCATGATGTTCACCTGCTCAGACTTGACATAATTTAACAGTGAATAAAGCGTGGTGGTTTTGCCGCTTCCTGTTGGCCCAGTAACTAAAATAATACCCTCGGGTCTTGCCATCATCAATTTTAAATCATTCAGGGTGCTTTCATGGATGCCCAGCTGATCCATTGGCACAATGCCTTTGGCTCGATCAAGTACTCGCAGAACGATGTTTTCCCCATGTGTGGTAGGTTGCGCGGAAACACGGAAATCAACTCGGTGTCCCTGAACCTGCAAACTCAAACGCCCATCCTGCGGAATGCGTGTTTCCGCAATATTCATCTTGCACATGACCTTCAGGCGCACCACAATAGCTGACCAGTAGTCCTTATGTAAGCTGCGAATTTGTCTTAATACCCCATCAATACGATAGCGTAAGCGCAGGAAGCCTTCTTCCGGCTCAAAATGAATATCTGAAGCTTCGCGCTTTACGGCATCAGCTAAAATGGCATCCACCAGCCGCACCAGTGGCTGACTGTATTCCGCCTGTGTTGCATCAAGGCTATGGTAGTCAATTTCACCTGTTTCTATTTCATGCAAAATACCATCAACGGATAGCTCATAACCATAAAACTGGTCAATGGCTTTTTTAATTTCGCTTTCACCTGCCAGCATGGGGACAAGTTCAATTTTTCGTCCCACCAGTGCGTGTACTCTATCGAGCACCATCAGATCCGATGCGTTTTTATCGCGATACCGAGTTGCTGTTGCTCGACATCGAAATTGACCGGCACGATGGTATAACGTACAGCTGCTTCCTTTTT
>CAZMLD010000119.1:0-6871 GCA_964566975.1 uncultured Thiotrichaceae bacterium
CAAAGCGACCCTTACGCAATGCCTGGGCGCCAGTAAACGCGCCTTTTTCATGACCGAATAATTCGGATTCCAACAGCTCTTTTGGTATGGCGGCGGTATTTAATGCAATAAAAGCCTTATCTGCGCGTGGGCTGTTTTTGTGTAGGGAGAGTGCGACTAGTTCTTTGCCTGTTCCTGATTCGCCGGTAATTAACACACTGATGACTGATTTTGATAACCGTCCAATCGTGCGAAATACCTTTTGCATGGCGGGGGCAGCGCCAATAATTTCTGGACGGTGGTTTGCATCGCTGAGTGAGTTTTCATGGGACTGCTTTTTATTGCAGGCACGTTGTGTGACTTCGATAGCCTCATCAATATCGAACGGCTTGGGCAAATACTCAAAGGCGCCACCTTGATAAGCAGCAACCGCGCTGTCTAAATCGGTGTGTGCGGTCATAATGATAACTGGCAAATCGGGGTAGTCAGATGAAAGTTGCTTAAGCAGTTCAAGGCCATCCATGCCCGGCATTCGCACATCAGTAATAATCACATCAGGTTGCTGCTGCTTTAATTTATCTAAAATGGTGCTGGCATTGTCAAAACTGGTGACAATAAAATGTGCGCTTTCCAGTGCTTTTTGTAACACCCAGCGTATCGAGTCGTCATCATCAATAATCCATATACGATTTTCAGCAGCATTGCTGGACAGTGCCGGTGGATTCATTTGCTTTTTTCTCTATGTTGTTTGTGTAAGCCAGTAGATGAATTGATGGGCAATAAGATGGTGAAAATGGTATTGCCGGGTTTGCTGCTATATTCAATTAAACCGTTGTGCTGTTGCACCAGGGACTGAGCAATAGACAGACCCAGACCAGTGCCACTGGCATGGCCGGTAATCATGGGCATGAATATTTTTTCCTGTAACGCCTTGTTTACACCATGACCATTGTCCTGAATATCGATCCTGGCAACCAGCGGATAGGTGTGCAAAGCGACACTGCAATTACGTAGGGTGCGAGTTTTAAAAATAATTTTTGCTTGGTGGTTAACATCAGCAGAATCAGGCAAGGCTGCGGTTACCGCGTTACGCGTGATGTTTAAAATGACTTGGATTAGCATGGATTCATCGGCGTTTAAGTCGGGTATGCTAGGGTCGTAATCAATCGTTATGGTGATCAGGTCGTTTTCAGCCAATACCAGCTGGCGCACATGCTCTAAAATTTTGTGTACGTTTATTTCGCTTTTTGTTGGCATGTTCCTAGGGCCAATCATACGATCGAGCAAGTCCTTTAAGCGGTCGGCTTCCTTGATAATAACTTGGGTGAACGGTTTGTTTTCACTATTATTTGGGCTTTTTTCGAGTTCACGTTCGAGCAGCTGCGCCGCGCCGCGAATACCACCCAGCGGATTTTTTATTTCGTGTGCAAGAGCACGTAATAAACTTTTACTGGCTTCATACTGGCTGAGAATGCTTTCTTCGTGGGCAAGTTTGTGCTGTGTTTTCAGGCGAATAAATTCCACCAGTAGATATTTTCCCTCTGCTTCGTATTGAATGGGTGAAACAGAATAATCAACGTCAATGATTTTATGATGGTGCAGGCGTAGCTGGTTCTCATAAACGGTATAGGGATGGGCAGAAATTAAAGATCGCTCCAGACGGTCAAAAAGTTCATGTTCATTGATAATGAGTTCACGGATATTTTTTTTTGTCGCACGTGTATTGCTGATATAAAACATCAGCTCAGCGGCAGGGTTAATATAGATGATTTGCAGCTTGTCACCAATAATAATAACCGCAGTGTGCAGGTTGTCGATAATCGTTTGTGGTGAGTTGTGCTGTAAAGCTGACATAGCTGAGTTAATGCAATAATTAAATTATTTTTAAAGAAGGTTCGGTATTGACTGTTATTCTGCATCAATACCTTGTGTCAAGGATACGACGGGAGCAGTTTAGCGCACCATTGTGGTGCGTGTAAAGTGTTATGGCAAGGTGGTTTAACCCGTTTACCTTGCAGAAGTCACGCTATGTTTAATATGCACAATGCTGGTTCGCGTACGAACGATAACTTTACCTTGCTTATCTCTTACCTGTGCTTGTAAATTGTGCGCGCCACGGTCAACGCGGCCAATTTGTAATGTCATGTTTTGGCTATTGCTAATTAGTGGCTTGCCGTTTTTCAATAACCAGATGCTATGGCCGCTGGCTGTATTTAACGCCGGTTCTAGCCGCAGGGTTATCGTAAGGTTGGCTTCGTTCCAGATGGCTTCATTGTTTTTTGGGGCGACAATATCAAAATCAGTGTAGCTGAACGCAACAACTTTTTTTTCCTCCTGCTTTCGGGGTGGGACTCTGGTTGCTTCAATAATTGACAGCGAAGGCAGGTTAAAGGCTTCTGCATTCGCAAAGGGCTTGTCTGAGTAAAACACATTGCCTTTTTCATCAAAGCCTTTGTATATACCAGCATAGATGCCAGTGCTGAAGGTGAAGGCGATGAGTAAAGCACTTAATGTTGTCATTTTCATAACCTTAAGCATAGTCTTTGATTATGTAGACTGCAATAGAAAAGCCCTGCACTAATGTGCAAGGCTTTTTTAAATTGAGTAGTCTGAGCTGATCAAGACCACTTTGTCTTTTAGTTAGGAGCTTGTCCGAGAACAGATAACCTACTGCAAATCCCATAAAAGTCATAAACTGAGCTTATTGAAATCGTTAAATAGCGCAACTATTCGCCTCATTCAATAAGCTCAGTTTATGACCTTTCTGTGATTTTCGCTACGGCTTCTATTCTCGGACAAGCTCCTAGTCGCTGCCCACCCTGTGGTGGAGCAGTACTGTGCTGTTACACGCTGTAATACATATCAAACTCACAAGGATGCACAGAGGTGCGGTAACGTTGAACTTCCTCACTCTTCAATGCAATAAAAGCATCGATAACGTCATCGTCGAATACACCGCCTTCGGTTAAAAAGGCACGGTCTGCATCCAGCGCTTTTAAGGCTTCATCAAAAGAGGAGGCAACCTGTGGAATTTTTGCTTCTTCTTCTGGAGGCAGGTCATACAAATCTTTGTCAGCAGCTTCGCCTGGATCAATTTTGTTTTTAATGCCGTCAAGGCCAGCCATCAGCATGGCAGCAAAACAAAGGTAAGGATTGGCAGTATTGTCACCAAAACGGACTTCGATACGGCGACCTTTAGGGCTGGATACGTGCGGGATACGAATCGAAGCAGAGCGGTTACGCGCAGAGTAAGCCAGCATAACTGGGGCTTCAAAACCAGGTACCAAGCGTTTATAGCTGTTGGTTGAGGCATTGGCAAACGCATTAAGTGCTTTTGCGTGTTTGATTATGCCACCGATGTAATACAGCGCATCCTGTGAAAGGCCGCCATACAGATCGCCAGCGAATAAATTCTCACCATTTTTGAAAATAGACTGATGAACATGCATGCCGTTACCGTTATCACCGACCATGGGTTTGGGCATAAAGGTTGCGGTTTTGCCATAAGCATGGGCAACATTGTGTACCACATACTTGTAGATTTGTACTTCATCCGCTTTACGCACCAAGGTGTTGAATAAAGCACCAATTTCACACTGACCAGCAGTGCCCACTTCGTGATGGTGGACTTCAGTCATGGCACCCATTTCTTCCATCACCAGACACATTGATGAGCGCAGGTCTTGTAACGAGTCAATGGGCGGGACGGGAAAATAACCGCCTTTAACGCCAGGGCGGTGACCCATGTTGTTGCCGTCATAGTCTTTTCCGGTATTCCAAGCGGCTTCTTCCGATTCGATTTTGTAGAATGCGCCACCCATTTCGTCGCCCCATTGCACGCTATCAAACACGAAGAATTCGTTTTCAGGGCCGAAGTAAGCAGTATCACCAATACCGGTCGAGTTTAAGTAAGCTTCAGCGCGTTTCGCAATCGAGCGCGGGTCACGGTTGTAGCCAGTCATGTCCGTTGGCTCGATAACGTCACAACGCAGGTTCATGGTGACCTCTTCGCAGAATGGGTCGATAACCTGCGAGTCACAGTCAGGCATAATAATCATGTCAGAAGCATTAATGGTTTTCCAGCCAGCAATGGAAGAGCCGTCAAACATTTTGCCTTCAGCCAGTACATCTTCATCGATAGTATGAGAAGGCACAGAAACATGCTGTTCTTTACCTTGTGTATCAGTGAAACGGAAATCAACGAATTTAACGTCTTTTTCCTTGATCATGTTCATTACGTCACTTGCAGCCATTATGTCGAGCCTCTAGTTAATTTAAAAATAGTTAGTCCGCACAGAAATGCGTGTTGCATTTTGGTTAATGCAGCGCGAGTTTCGCACAGTGTTTTTATTGTTACCCGCATGCCAGTTTTGTGGCTGGTTCGGATGCAAAGAGTTTTTAGTTAAATCTGTTTATTTTGAGAAAACAGAACACATCAAAGACTCTTTCCCAATTTATGTACTGGTCTACATTTTGCACGAAATGTGCCAATAAGGGAAACCCGATATTAAGGGCTTTTTGCATAAAATATTTAAAATAACGCACAAAAAACGAGCGTTATTTTAAATTTGAGACCTTATGGTGCATTGGGGAGAAGCCATAGCAAAATTGTCTGCAACGATTAATACGAGCCATTAAAAATCATTGCTGTGGTTGAAGTTTTTAAATGTATCATCACCTGAAATGGCAATAACTTCATGTTGTTGTGATTTTGCCCACTGCATTAATCTTAGTTGATTATTGTTTAAAGACTGTGTGATTGAGGGCAACAGTTTTTTGTGCATTAAAAAAACCAGTTGCAGACGCTGGCTCGATTCCGCGATATAGATGTTTTTTTGACTGCTGCTTGCCAGTTGCTGGATAAGGTCAGTGGGCAATAACGGCATGTCACAGGGCACGATAAGTACCCAGTCATTATTGCAAAAAGGCAGGGCTGCGGCAATGCCTGCCATAGGCCCATGGCACTGCTGCTTTGAGTCAGACACAACTTGGCAGCCATATGCTTCATATTGTTTTATATTTCGATTGGCACTGATAATAATTTGTTCAGTCTGTGATTTTACTTGATTGATGACATGTTCAATCAGGGGTTTGTTGTGGTAACAGATCAGGCCTTTGTCTCGTCCGCCTACACGCTTGCCCTCGCCGCCAGCGAGGATGATGCCGCTGAATTTTGTTGTTTGTGTGTCCACTGCGGCAGGAGATCAGGACAGCAGCAGATAAAGCAGGACGAGGTTGCCGACGAATAAAGCGCCACTCACTATTTTCCAGAGCATGACTGGGTTCTGATCTAACAGCGGGGCGGAATGCCCCATAAAGGATTCTTTGGGGTGAGTCAGGTCGTAGACGAACTCGGAAAAGGTATCGTAGCGCAAGCGTTGGTCTTTTTTTACTGCTTTGTGAATAGCGCCGTCCATCCACAGTGGAATCATCGGGTTATGTTTTATCGATGACTCGTATTTGATTTTGTTTAAGGTGCGCCAGTTGAGGTTACGAGACATCTTGTCACCGTAAGGTAGTTGCCCAGTCAGCAGGTTATAAACCAGTACCCCCAGCGAATAGATGTCGGAGCGATTGCTGCCCTGCATGCCGAGCAGGTATTCCGGTGCAGTGTAATTTTTCGTGCCGAGTAACTCTATGCGCTCAACGGGTGTGCTGATTTCTTGAATACCGGCAATTTTTACAGAGCCAAAATCAATGATTTTTACCACGCCATGTGTGGTAATCATAATGTTCTCGGGTTTTAAGTCACGGTGCAGCATTTCAAGGCGATGAAACACGCGCAAGCCTTTGATGATTTTGTTTGCTATGTTAATGACCTGAGAAAAATCCGGTGACGGGTGTTCGCTAGACCATTGTTTGAGCGTGATGCCGTCAATATATTCCATGATGAAATATAAAAAATTGCGCTGTCGTGTTTGTTCAATGATTTTTAACACGGCATCACTCTGTATGCGTTTTCCCGCCCACTCTTCCATATAAAAACGTTCGATATAGGCGGGATCATCGGAATAGTTAACCGACGGGGTTTTCATCATGAACAGCTCGTTGCTTTCTATGTCACGCACTTTATAAAGTTGAGAGCTGGTGCTGGCATGAACTTCCTCAAGAATCTCGTAGCCATCCATGGTCATGCCTGGGCCCAGATGAGGTGGAAACGGCAGACGCGTGAGTTCGTTATAGACTTCATTGGCATCCTGTGAGGGCAGACTGTCAATTTTGATTAGCTGGCAGGTGACATTGTCCTGACTGCCTTCGGTCAGTGCCTGCATGACAATTTTGTCGGCTTTCACATCGATGGCCGCATCGGTTTTTAAATGCTCTTTTAGTTGCAAATCGCTAAGATAATCGTGGATGCCATCGGTGGTCATTAAAAAAACATCACCGGCTTCGACCGCCAGTGTTTTGTAATCAATATCAAAGTGGCTATCAATGCCCATGGCGCGGCTAAGGTAATTTTTTTTATCTGAAAGCCAGACGCGGTGGTCGGTGGTGAGTAATTCCAGGTCGCAATTATCGTTGTTTTGACGGCAACGATAAATGCGTGAGTCGCCGATATGAAAAATATGAGCGGTGGTTGATTTAAAGACAATGGCGCTAAAGGTGGTGACCATGCCATTGGCGTGCTCTTTATTGCCATTACTTAACAGCCAGTTGTTTATAGCGGTTAATACTTTCGCGCCAGAGGACTTAACCGACCAGGTGTCTGGTGTGCTGAAATAATCGTTAAGAAAACTTTTAACGCAATGTTCACTGGCTTCGCGCGGTTTGGCGCAACTGCCCATGCCATCGGCAATAGCGCAGGCAATGCCTTTGTTTACCAGGGTTGAGTCTTCTGGGATGTAAGCGCCGTAAAAATCTTCGTTGCACGATTTAATGCCTTTGTCTGAAC
>CAZMLD010000120.1:0-6848 GCA_964566975.1 uncultured Thiotrichaceae bacterium
AGCTGGATAGAGTACTCGGCTACGAACCGAGCGGTCGGGAGTTCGAATCTCTCCAGGCGCGCCATATACATAAAAAAGCCCCACTGATTTTTAGTGGGGTTTTTTTATGTATATGGCTTGAAGATTGTTCGTCACTCAGTCCGAAAAATTTGTCAGGAAGTCGCACATACATCCTGTGTTTTTCGACACTGATTGTTGTTGCCAACAACGTCTGAACAACCTGATTTTTAATATTCGCGCAGCTTGCGGATGGCTCGACAAATTGCTCAGAGTCAAATTTTAACACTCAGCCAGACTGGCTCGTAGCATGTAACACAATGACTACGTTTATAGTTTTACCTCATAATAAAGCTAATGGCCGATTTTTTTCGCTATTACCAGGAAAAACCAACACCCGCTGTGTATAGCGTTGACGATGCGTCTATCTCCTGCTCGATACGCAAATTAATGCTTAAGTGCTGGTTGACATAAAAGCGGCTAAAAATACTGAAGTAATGGCTACGCTGACTATCAATGACCGAAACAAGCCGATGGTAATCAGTGCCCAGATCCAGCGTATCGAAAAACCATTCATAACCCAGTGTTAGCTCATCTTTAGACAGGGTATATGCTTGGCTTAAGGCATTGTGTTTAATAGCGCGTTGTATGCGACCGTGCTGGCTAATAGCCGGCAGGTTTTTATCATATTTTCGTTGCAAAACACTCAGCCAGAACGACCCTGTCTGATGACTATAACTGGTGCTGAAGCGCCAGGCATGACGGTCGCTGTTAATGGCGACGGCTTTGCGGCTGAACTGAGGTTTGATAAAAAGTGCAAGCTGCCCAGTCTCATAGTCAATGGAGAAATGCCAGCTGTTGTTAAACGAATAGCCGATACTAATATTGCTGTCGCGGGTTTCAATGGTGTCTTTTCCCCCCCATGTCTGGTAGCTCAATGACCAGTTAAGTGCCGAGAGGTTCGGCTGCTTATGATAGCCAGAAATAGTCACTTGCTGGCTCCTGGTGGTGAAGCTGCTTTCAGTGTTTTTTGACGTGCTTGCACCTGTGCCCAGAGATAAGCGTAATTCTTCCGTGAGTGCAATATCGAGGTAGGCATCAAATAAACGCCCATTGTCATTGTCCAGCCCAGTGGTGAGCGAAATATAATTTAGCGGTTCTGCACGCACAAAACCACTGGTCAGAAAAAATAGTATTGCCAGAACATAGATGAACTGTCGATTTATGGACTTTTGCTGTAATGCAGCGGGGGTGTCAGTGTGGCGCAGACAGGGAACGTTATTCATGGCGATATTTTTTTTCTAAAAGCGGTCAACCGAATATGGCGTCAGGCGTTTATAACTATACAGGACAACTGTTCTGATTAATTTTAAACACAGGAGAAAGTAACATGCCCGTTTCAACACAACGATCTTTACATGTCCGCAAGCAGCATTGCTGGCAGTCAGTACTACTGTTTGCCTTTTTTGCATTACTGTTCAGTATAACCAGTGGTTGTGATAATTCAAACCCTGCTGAGGCTATTGCCGAAAGTGGTGAGGTTATTATTGGTCTAACCGATGCCGAAGGCGACCCCGCAACCTATACGGTTGATGTGTTATCACTCACCCTGACCAAAAAAAATGGTGCTGTGGTAGAAACATTACCGTTGAATACACGCGTTGATTTTGCACAATATACAGAATTAACCGAATTTTTGACAGCAGCAACGGTGCCTAACGGGGTTTATATCAAAGCCAGTTTAGTGTTGGACTATCGTAATGCCGATATTCAGGTAGAAGATGCCGTTGGCAATATTGTCGCCATAAACACAATACTGGATATTGATGGTAATGCGGTAGAAACGCTGGAGGTATCCGTGCAACTGGAAGGCCGTGATAAGCTGGTGGTTGCCCCTGGTATCCCTGCACACATCACTCTGGACTTTGATCTGAAGGCATCCAATAGAGTCGATTTTTCAGGAGCGGAGCCAGTGTTAACCGTTGCGCCTTTTCTAGTTGCTGATGTTGAACTGGAAAACCCTAAGCCACATCGCTTACGTGGTCCACTGGCATCGGTAAATGTTGAAAAAGAAACCTTTAAACTGGTATTGCGCCCGTTCAGACATGTTTTAGCTGAAGATAAACGCCGTTTTGGCAGCCTCAATGTGCAGGTAGAAACAGCCACGGTATATGAAATTAATGGGGTCAGCTTTTCAGGTTCTGCCGGTCTGGAAGAACTGGCAACACAGGAAAAATTTACCGCCGTCATCGTGTTGGGTGAATTAAAGCGTAAAAACGACCGCCGATTTTTTGTTGCCAAACAGATTTATGTTGGTAGCAGTGTGCCAAATAGTGACACCGACGTGGTCAACGGGCATGTTATTGCCCGTAGTGGTAATACCGTGATATTAAGGGGCGTGACAGTATTACGCGCTAATGGTCGTGCTGCTTTTAAGGACAGTATCAGAATTGAACTTGCGGCAACCACGTTGGTGAAAAAACAGCTGTCCACAGCAGATCATGACATTAGTGAAATTTCAGTGGGTCAACGGCTTACTGTATTTGGTAAAATTAGCAACGATGCGGCCGATGGTTTAACCATGGATGCAACCAGTGGCAAGGCGCGTATGTTGCTGACAACCGTTAATGGCGTTATTGTGCAAACAGATTCACCGTTGGCGGTTGACGTGAAAAATATTGGTAAACGTACAATTAGTCTTTTTGATTTTAGCGGCACCGGTGTTGATGCAAATAACGATGCAGACGCTGACTTCTATGAAGTCAATACAGCGGCACTTGATCTGACCGGTTTGGTGGTCAATGAAGCGGTTAAGGTAATCGGTTTTGTTCGTGGCTTTGGTCTTGCACCAGAAGATTTTGATGCACATTCACTGGCACTGGTGGCAAATGCAAAAGCCCTGATGATGGTTAACTGGAAGCCAGCGAACAATGCCGCGATCAGTGATATTAGTGATCGCAGTATTACGCTGAACTTAACGGATACTGGACGATTCCATCATGTTGTACGCCGCGGTGTACGCACCGAGCTGAATGATTTTGAGCAAAGCCCAGTACTGCTGCCGAATACGTCAGGAAACGGTGTCTTTGTTATTGCCCAGAAGCGTTCTGTTCAGGTATTTAAGGACTTTACGATTTTTAGTGAAGCATTGGCTAGGCATATGAATAATGCCGCTAATGTTAAAACAGTGAAAGCCAAAGGTCATTTTAATGATGACAACGTAACCATGACCGTTCGTGGTTTACGTGTTGATTTAAGGTAAGCAGTCTGCAAAGCAGGAACTGAAATATTCAGTGCCTGCTTTTTCACTAACCGGAAAGTGACCGTAATGGTCACTGCTTTTTTAGGATTATGCCCATGGAATCTCTGATTAAGTCTTGCTGAGAAAATTGAATCAAGACTTAATCAGAGGTTTCCTGAAGGAACTTTTTATAAACATGAATCATGAACTGAACCACTTTCTGTTGGGGGTAGAAAAAAAAGCGTTCAGAATGGCGCGGTTAGCAACAAAAGATAATGATTATGCACTGGATATTGTGCAGGATACGATGATGGTGCTGGCGCAAAAATATGCCAGTAAGAGTCAGCAGGAGTGGCCGGCTTTGTTTTATCGAATTCTGCAAAATAAAATAATTGACTGGCACCGAAAGCAGACGGTTAAAAATAAATTGTTCAGTTTTTTTGGCTTTTTTGATGAGCAGGTGGAAACCCCGAGTAATGCTGAGGGTTTAATGCCCGACCAAACTGGCCGCACTGCTGCGCCAGACAAAGCCATGGAAAACACGGAGACAAGCAATAAAACAATGCTAGCAATTGAACAGCTACCCGTGCGGCAGCAACAGGCATTTTTATTAAGACAATGGCAGGGTTTAAGTGTACGTGAAACAGCCAGCGCCATGAGTATTAGCGAAGGCAGTGTGAAAACACATTATTCTCGCGCAGTACAGCAGTTAAGAATAACGCTTGAGAGTGTTTATTATGAATGAATATGAAACAAAAACGAAGGCTGGTAATGTGAATTTTTCGAATAGCGAGAAACTCGAAAAAGCGGATGCGGTAGTCAAAAAAATCACTCAGCAGCTTGATCAAAGCATAACGTCTCTTGATCAAAACACTAAAGAAAGCTTAGCCGCCAGTCGGCAGGCTGCACTGGCAGAAGTCGACAGACGTGAGTCACAGCCGTTTTTTACTATTAACTGGAAGCAAACAGCGGCTTTTTCTGGGGCGTTAGTGATAATGATTACTACTGCTGTTACTGTCTTTATCGGCGATGAACAGGCACAGTTTAGTAATGAGAAAGCTGATTTTTTAACTGTGGATTATGGCGTTTCTGATGATGCCGTTGTCGCTGAATATGAACTGTTAAACGAGCTTGAATTTATCTCCTGGTTAGTTGAGGAAGAGCATGACAACAATGCCAGCTAATTATTTATTTATTGTATTTTTAGCCGTGAGTACGTCGGTGTTTGCGGCCAGTGAATCACCAGACGAAGCGTTTCTTGAGTTTCTTGCTGATCTTGAAAATATTAATGGTGCCTGGACGCATCCGGTTGATTTTAAAACTAACAATATAGACGATGAGCACATGACTAAAAATAAAATAACAGCCTCGGAGAGCAATAATGAATAAGCCAATTTTTACCCTGTTATTATTGAGCTTGTTAATGCCGTTAGCGGTTTCCGCACAGGATGATCGGCACCACTGGCAATCGCTTGACGGCAAAACACAGCAGACATTAAAACAGTTTGAAGCGCGCTGGCAAAATCTGCCAGAGCAACGAAAACAAAAACTGATAAAAGGTGCGCTGCGCTGGCAAAATATGTCTGTCGACGAAAAAACAACCATGAAGAAGCGTTTCAAAAAATGGAACGCCTTACCTGCTGGAGAGAAAAAAACGCTACGTGCTCGCCTAAAACATTTTAAGTCTTTAGCGCCAGAGCAAAGGCAGCAGTTACGAAAAAAACATCAATGGTTTAAAAACTTGCCAGCGGAAAAACAACAAAAAATAAAACAGCGTTGGAAAAAACTTTCACCGGAGAGAAGGGCGGAGATGAAAAAGCGTGTGCGCACCATGACACCACATCAGCGCCAGCGCTATAAACAAAAAATACGCAACAGGCAGTGACATAAAGAGCCGCAGATTAAGTTATGAATCGACAAATTGCGCTTAAAATATCCTGTTTCCGCGTTGTAAAACGTTACTCGTTGCCACGCAGGAGCATGGGATCGAGTAACGGTATATAGAAAATGCAGACGCTATTTTTCTTGTGTGTCCATGGATGGACGGTATATAGAAAATGCAGGAGCTATTTTTCTTGTAGCAACTTATTTTCTTGCATCAGCTTGCCGGTAAATCGGGTATAAAGAAACGTACCAAGAAGAAACGTCAGGCTGGTGAAAATAACATAAAGCCCAATGACTAAATCTTCTCTACTACCGGCATACCAGACACCAATAATAAAATAGAGCATGGCAATATACATTGACCATGCATGGGTATAGAGTTTGCCTCTAAGTAAACCCATCAGTGGAAATAACAGTGGTCCTAGCTGGAAGAAGATAATAACGGAAACCAGATGTTCAGCGAGTGGGTCGATGAATAAATGCCAGGCAATCAGACCAAAGAACAGTGAAAAATAGCCGCCTAAGGTTAACCATCGGCCCAGCTTTATATATGATTTAAATTTGTCTGTAGCTTGAGTCATAAGTTTAGTTTTTTTGCGATTGAAGCAACACGTCTGCCCGTTGCTAGGCAAAGCTGGTGCTCTTCGTTACTTAAGGGGCTGGTTTCCATGTCGTTGGTTAAACGTGTTGTGCCGTATGGGGTGCCACCGGTGCTGGTTTGAAATAATGCCGTTTCAGTATAGGGCAGGCCAACAATCAACATACCGTGATGCAATAATGGCAAAATCATGGTGAGCAGCGTACTTTCCTGACCACCATGCATACTGGTGCTGGCAGAAAAAACGGCAGCAGGTTTGCCTACCAGCTTACCGCCCATCCACAAGGCGCTGGTGTTATCAATAAAGTGTTTCATTGCTGCTGGCATATTGCCAAAATGTGTTGGGCAGCCAAGAATCAGCCCCGAGCACTCAATAAGGTCGTCGGTGCTGGCATACAGTGGACCCTCTTCGGGGATGCTGGCTGTGCTTTGTTCGCATACCGCTGAAACATCCGGTACCGTGCGCACCCGTGCGCGCATACCTTCCACTTCCTCTACACCACGAGCGATAACATTAGCCATGGTGGCGGTGGTTCCTCCTGGGCTGTAATATAAAACCAGTATTTCCTCGGGCATTATAAAATATCCAGCACTTTCTCAGGTGGGCGGGCGATGGTGGCTTTATTGCCGTTAATGATGATCGGCCGCTCGATCAAAATAGGGTGGTCTATCATCGCCTGGATTAACTGCTCTCTGCTTAAATTGGGGTTGTCCAGTTTGTTTTCTTTATAAGGTGCTTCGAATTTTCGCATTAAATCTCGTGGCTCTAGCCCCAGCATGTTGAGTATATGGTTAAGCTCAGTGCTGTCTGGCGGTGAATTCAGGTATTCTACAACAGAAGCTGATATACCTTTATCTTTTAAAATGCCCAAGGTTAACTGACATTTGCTGCATTTAGGGTTGTAAAATATTTTAATTTTATCGCTCATAATTGCACGCCTCTGCCTTTAATTTTTTATCAGGGAGTAATCTTATCGGAAAATGGCCATTCAGGTAGAAAACATTGCTCAATAGGGATATGACTGCTTTGGGCTAACAATATTGAACCCAAGCCCCTACATAGAAACATGAATAATGTGCAAGATATTGTTTTCACAGGGAAAGAAAAAATATTAGTCGCAGCCATAG
>CAZMLD010000121.1:0-6837 GCA_964566975.1 uncultured Thiotrichaceae bacterium
GTTGCTCTGGTTGCTGTGTTATTAGCTGCTCACTGCTTACAACGCTTTCTTCAACAGCCGGTTTTGAGTGATTCTCTTGTTCATCAAAGCCTGAGCCACCGCCGCTAATAACCCTGACCTTGCCGACACCTTCATCAAAATCATCAAGCGTCTGTGCGGTAAATGCAGGCAGATCATCATCCAGTGCTGACGGATGTTCACCCGCTTGCGAATTATTCCGCCGGCGATGATTGCGTCCCAGAAAATAAATTACCAGCACAAAAGCAATGCCTGCTATTAGTAATATCCATCGCAGTGGCTCCATGCGTTATGCTCCCACACCAGCCATTGTTGCGGCTTCGGCTACATCCACGGAAACCAGACGAGAAACCCCCGACTCCCGCATGGTGACACCAGTTAAGTGTTCGGACATTTCCATGGTGGTTTTATTATGGGTGATAAAAATAAACTGCACTCGGGCAGACATCTCTTTAACCAACTGGCAGAAGCGCCCAACATTGGCCTCATCTAATGGTGCATCAACTTCATCTAACATACAAAATGGCGCAGGGTTCAGTTCAAAAATGGCAAACACCAGGGCGACGGCGGTTAATGCTTTTTCACCACCAGACATCAGATGAATATTTGAAATTCGCTTTCCTGGTGGCCTTGCCATAATTGAAACACCGGTATTTAGCAGGTCATCACCGGTCATTTCAAGAAAGGCCGTACCGCCGCCAAATAAACGGGGGAACATTTCCTTAATGCGAGAGTTAACGTGGTCAAACGTTTCTTTAAATCGAGAGCGTGTTTCTTTATCAATTTTGGCGATTGCTTGTTCCAGAATATCCAGAGCAGCAGTCACGTCTTTGTCCTGGCCATCAAGATATTCTTTACGCTGCAACTGTTCTTTATATTCATCAATCGCGGCAAGATTAATTGGCCCCAGGCGTGAAATTTTTGTTGCCACCTCAGACAATCTACCTTCCCATTGTTGACTGCTGGCCGCCTGCCCGCCTTCTTCTGTCTCCTGCTGTGACAATTTTTCAAGGACAGTTTGTAGCTCAAAAGCGGTTTCTGTCAATTGTTCCAGCGTGGTTTTACTGCGTACACGCAGTTCCTGGCTATCGAGACGATATTTTTCCAGTTGCGAACGCACTGCCTGCGAACGTTGTTCTGACTCGCGGCGTTGTTGTTCCAGTGTTTTCAGCGTCTGCGTAATCGTTTCTACTTTACGCCTAGCTTCCGCCAGTGCTGCTTCAGACAGCAGCCGCTGTTGCAATAAGGTTTTAAGATCACTCTGTAATTGTTCCGTTGGTTGTAAAGACTGCGACAACAAGGCTTCAACATCCTGCTTGCGCTGCAACTGCACTGTTTGCGCCTGCTCCATACGCTGTATGTTATGTTGCAAACCGCTTAAACGCGTTTTCAAACCTTCAAGACGAATCGCCAGCTGGTGTGCCTGCTCCCTATGCTGTTGCAAGCTAGCGCGATGTTGTTGTAACTGTTGCTGTAGCTGATCTCGTTCTGCCTGCAAATTTTTCCTATCTGACTCCATCTTTTCAGCATTTTCCAGCGCTGCATTACGATGTCGAGTTGCTGTGCTTATATCACTTTCATCCTGTCTAATTAAACTCTGCGTTTCTTCAAGCTCTGTACCAAGATCTTTCTCTCGCTTGGTGATGTGTTGATGGCGAGACTCTCGTGCAGTAATCTGTGCTTTTATTTCATTTAGCCGCGAATGATTAGTATTTAACAAAACTTGTTTTTCTTCACGCTGCTGCTCGTTTGTTTGCAGCGTGTCACGTAAGTCTGTTAATTGCGCGGTCACTTTATCGAAGCTTAATTCATGTTCAGCGAGTGCCTGCTGACACTCACGAATACTGCTTTCCCTGGCTAAAACACCAATATTGGCATCCGTTTGCCGGCTAATTCGAATCCAGTTTGCCCCTAACCAGATACCATCTTTAGTAATGACGCTTTGTGCATTAGACAGTGTCGGACGCAGTGTTAAGGCTTCATCCAGGTTTTCAGTGCAATAAATACCCTGCAGAAAGTGACTGACATCAATCGGTGAGGAAACATTAGCCAGTAGAAAATCTGCCACTGCAAAATTGTCTGTCGTGGTTGACTGGTTGCTTTCAATTAAGCATAAGTTACTATTTTCTAACGAATCAAAGGCCGTCGAAAATGGCTCGATATGATTAACACAAATGGACTCAAGGGTATCACCCAGCACGGTTTCAACAGCCAGCTCCCAGCCTTTAGTTACCGTCAACTGTTCGGCAAAGCGAGCATTATTATTGATGCCGTTTTTTTCCAGCCATTGCTGCGCGGTTTTGTCGGTTTTGCCTAAAGCCGCTTCCTGCAAGGCCTCCATCGAAGACAGACTGCCCTGTTTTTTATGAATGTTACGGCGCACATCTGCTGACTGCTGTTCAATGCTAACAATTTGTTCGCGTGTTTTTTTTATGTTGGCAATGGATACCGATAACTGTAGCTCGTGTTCTTCTTTTTCAGTCGTTGATTTTGTTAATAGAATAGTTAAATCAGCGATTTGCTCCTGCAGATCTTCCCCGCGCAAGGCCCGTCTTTCTATATCTATTTTCTCTAAACGCTGCTGTAATTGTTGCACATGGCGTTCTAGCTGCTCCATGCGAGAACGTTCAAGCTGAGCTTTTTGACTTTCAGCAGAATAATGCTGATTAATGTCATCCCATGCTTGCTGCCATTGTTGCTTTGCCTGCTCGGCGGTGCTGTAGAGCTCGGCGCTTTCTGCTTCCTTGCGTTTTGTCTGCTCCAGCTTGGGCTGCTCGCCAACCAAGCTTTGCTGTAATTCTTCCGCTTCCTGTTTGTCGGCAACAATGGCATGATTGGCATCAACCAGTGCGCTTTGAATTTGTTCAAGATCAGTTTGCTGGCGTTGTAGCAGGTCTTGCTGGTGTTTGATATTTTGCTCTTTTGCAGAAATATCGCCACCCAAGCGATAATATTCTGCTTGTACATTATTGAGGACATCATTTGACTGCGTATGTTGTTGACGCTGAGATTCAAGTTCTGCTTCGGTGCTACGTTGCTGAGCGATTATCTGCTGCAATGCTGTCTCAGTGGTTTGAATTTCTTTATCGCGAACGTCCAGTTTGGCTTTTAACTCACGCCAGTGTAATGTTAAATGTTCGGCTTTAAGTTCGCGTTCTTCCTGTTTTAACTCTTTATAACGTTCTGCACTGCGACTCTGGCGCTGCAACCTTGCCAGTTGTTTGTCAATTTCTTCACGTAAGTCGGAAAGTCGCTCAAGGTTTTCACGAGTATGACGAATACGTGTTTCCGTCTCACGTCGACGCTCTTTATACTTAGAAATACCTGCTGCTTCTTCAAGAAAAGTACGCAACTCTTCAGGTTTGGCTTCGATTAAACGCGATATCATGCCCTGTTCAATAATGGCATAGCTTCGTGGGCCTAACCCGGTACCCAAAAAAAGATCGGCGACATCACGTTTGCGACAACGGGTACCATTTAAACTGTATTTTGATGCCCCATCACGTGAAACTTGGCGTTTAACCGAAATTTCAGCATAATTTGCATATTGTCCACCTAACTTGCCTTCACTGTTATCAAATATCAGTTCTACTGCAGCCATATCTATCGGCTTTCTTGATGATGAACCGTTAAAAATAACATCATCCATTGATGCACCACGAAGATGTTTTGCTGAAGATTCACCCATCACCCAGCGAACCGCATCGATGGTATTGGATTTACCACAGCCGTTAGGACCAACAATGCCGGTTAAATTGCTGGGAAAGTTGATTGTGGTTACATCAACAAAAGACTTAAAACCAGCGAGCTTAATCTTGCTTAAACGCATCTTTTTTCTTATTTTGACTGGGGTTTATCAAGGTTATATAAAAGACGTAGTTTACATCACTGGCTAGTCATTATTAAGTGCGGGTCAAAATCTTTTTCAACGGTTTTTTCATGCCTAGTGTAACATTCTTGCCACCTCATTCTAGGAAATCGCACTTAATTATCCGAATTCAAGATTACAAAGGTCAGGCTGTAGGAATCAAGATATACCTGACCCGCGCAGGAACGTGGAAAGCATTCGCTTTATTTTGTATAATGCCGCCTTTATTCAGATTGAGCCTAATCATGACAAGCAAACCTTCAAAACAGCTGGAAATATTCGACAATTCGACACCGGAACGTGATTACACCATTCGTATTCGATTGCCAGAATTTACCTGTTTATGCCCTAAAACTGGACAGCCTGATTTTGCCACGCTGGATCTTGAGTATGTGCCAGATAAAAGCTGCATCGAACTGAAGTCACTGAAAATGTACATCTGGTCTTTTCGTGATGAAGGCACTTTCCACGAAGCGGTTACTAATGAAATCCTGACTGATCTGGTTAACGCCTGCCAGCCACGGTTTATGCGTCTGAGTGCAGAATTTAATGTGCGCGGTGGTGTTTATACCACTGTCGTCGCCGAGCATAAAAAAACAGACTGGACGGCACCAGTCGTTGTTACTCTTCCTTAAACCTAAAAAAATTAGTTGAACCTACTGCGAATGTCTAATGCACTGAACCTTAAGATTTTTATCAGGTGTTTTGACTTCATCCGTAGAGTGACTACGAACAAATCCAAAACACCTGATAAAAACCTTAATCTTCAACACCTTAGTCATTCTCGCTACGATTCAACTGATTTTTTTAGGTTAAACCATGAACTCAACCGTTTTTCTCGGTATTGATATCGGCACTTCAGGTATTCGTGCAAGCTGTATCGATGCAGATGAAAACGAACTCATCAACCATCACATTGCTTTTAAAGTTAGCCCCCCGTCAACAAACAAAAAAGCACCGGTTGATAATAAACAACTGAAAAACGAACAACATCCAGGTATCTGGTTACAGCTGCTCGATAAACTGCTGCTTGAAACCACAGAAAAATTGCACAATCTTGACGGCCGTTTACACATCGCTGCGATTTCTATTGATGGCACCTCTGGCACACTGATTGCCTGCAAGAAGAATGGTACCGCATTATCACTAGCGCTCATGTATAACGACCAGCAAAGTCAAAAACAGGCAGAAACAATTCGCTCTTTTGCACCTAAAAATAGCGCCGTACATGGTGCCAGTTCATCACTGGCAAAAGCGCTTAATCTCTTGCAACGATACCCGAAAACTGAAATATTTTGTTTTCAGGCTGACTGGCTGGCTTCCTCGCTTAGCGGAAAATACGGCATTAGTGACGAAAACAACTGCCTGAAACTGGGCTACAACAGTATTAAACAATGCTGGCCAGACTGGTTGCAAAATAATAGAAAAAACACCACCGTGCCAGAAGCATTGCTGCCCATTGTGGTTGCACCTGGCACTAAAATAGGCATGGTAAAGGTTCAATTAATAAAAAAATATAAGCTTGCAGAAAACTGCTGCGTTATTAGTGGCACCACGGACAGCAATGCTGCGGTATTAGCAACAGGCGCAAATAAAGTGGGCGATGCAATAACTTCACTTGGCAGTACGCTGGTCATTAAGCTTTTTTCTGATCAGCCTTTATTTAGCCCAAAATATGGGATTTACAGTCATCGCCTGAATCAACACTGGTTAGTCGGTGGTGCATCCAATTCTGGTGGCAGTGTTTTATTGCAGCACTTTAGTCCAGCACAGATGGATGAGATGACATCACAGCTCAAACCGGAGCAGAAAACGGGATTAAACTATTATCCTTTACCATGCAGTGGTGAACGCTTTCCAGAAAATGACCATAACAAACAAAGTAACATTAGCCCCCGACCTTCATCGGACATAATATTTTTTCAAGGCTTACTGGAAGGTATTGCCAATATTGAAGCAGAAGGCTATAGAAAACTAATAACACTAGGCGCAGTGGCACCGAGAAGAATTTTCACCACGGGTGGCGGCAATAAAAATGCAGCCTGGAAAAAAATTCGTGAGCGCGCTACAGGTATCGAAATTTTAGATGCTGTTCATAACGAGGCTTGTTATGGCAGTGCGTTACTGGCAAAAAAAGGATATGAATCACAATGATTTCATTTATAAAAGGCTTTAGCGATTGTTTTAGCGGTTTTGGCCTGTTATTTAAACCCGGTATCAAACGCTTTGTACTGATTCCTTTTGTTATCAACGTTGGGCTATTTTCGTTGGCACTAAAACTACTCATTGATCGACTCGATGTATGGCTAGCACAGTTACTGCCTGGCTGGTTAAGCTGGCTGGAATGGTTAATCTGGCCGTTGTTTGCCATTACAATGTTCTTGATCGTGTTCTACACCTTCACCGTTATCGCAAACCTTATTGCCGCACCGTTTAACAGTTTACTGTCTGCAAGAATTGAAGCGATGCTGACTGGTAAAAAACCTGAAGACATCAATACTGATGATTTTATTAAGCTAACAATACGAACGCTGAAATCAGAAATACAAAAAATTCTGTATGCCATCAAATGGTTTGTCCCTTTGCTCATTATCACCATGATACCGGTGATTAATATGATCGCGCCCTTTCTTTGGATCTTATTTGCGGCTTGGTTTTTTGCTCTGCAATACAACGACTACCCTTTAGCGAATCGCGGTTGTTTTTTTGATGAGGTAAAAACCTATAGCCGAAAAAATCGAATGCGTTCACTGGGCTTAGGCACGGGTGCATTTATTTTAACCAGTATTCCGGGGATTAATTTCTTCGCGATGCCTGTCGCCGTCGCAGGCGCAACAAAATCAACCTGTATCTGTAACATAGACAAAAACACAAACAAGGGATAACAATGGAAAATCGAGTCACCGAACTTGAAATACGCTTAACACATCTTGAGGAAACGATAGAGGTAC
>CAZMLD010000122.1:0-6777 GCA_964566975.1 uncultured Thiotrichaceae bacterium
GAGGAGAATAGTTGCGCTATTTAACGAAAATCAGGGGAAAAAAGGGCAAAAATGGGGTTTCCGCAGTAGGTTCTCTATTCTCGGACAAGCTCCTAGGGTAATAAACTTGTTGTGCGCTAATATTATTCGCCTTTATCGCAAAGAATGAAGCCTGACTCAGGCTTTCATATAATAAACAGCTTCTTCAACCTTACTGGACAGTTTCTCAGTCAGCTACCAGTCCCCCATTATCACTTTATGTTCCACTCGCTCCCGCTCTACATTCAATAATAAGTTTTCAGTCACCGGTTTACTATGATATTGGAGCCCCAGTAGCTCACAGATAACACCGCAAATCTCCGTTTGTTTTGGGGCGCAACCTGCTTGATGAGAGAAACGATTACCAATGACATATAAGGGAATATCTCGTTCTTCGGCTAAAGCGCCTCCGTGGCTTTTATCCGTATTCATGCCGTGATCGGCAGTAATGATAATTTGGTAACCTGCTTCAACCCAGCTCGGAAGGTATTCCGATAGTTCTTTATCTGATTGGCGGGTGGTGTTGCGGTAATGAGAACTGTCGAGTCCAGAGCGATGTCCAGCTTCATCAATACTCATGGGATGAATCAATAAAAAGTCAGGGTCGTAACGACGACGCAATAATTCAGCATCAAGGTACAAATGACTGTCAGGGTATTGCCCATCGTGATAAAAAGAACCGTACTGGATAAGTTGCTCGGTATCTGCTGTATGACGGTCTCGTACAGCGTTGTAAGGGCTTTGGTTATACAGTTCGCTGAACCAATGAAATGCAGCGGCAGCGGTGGATAACCCCGCTTCGCGAGCGAGACTGAAAACGCTTTTTTGGTTTGAGTTACGTAGCACTTGATTGTGAACGATTCCGCTAATTGCGGGTGTCACACCCGTTAGGATGGTTTCGTAGAGCGGGCGAGACATAGAGGGTAATTCGCATTGTACTTTATAAAGAGTCGCCCAGCCTTGCTCATCTAATGACTGAACAAACCCCATGCATTGCTCGGCAACCTGATACGCTAAACCATCAAGAACAATAAGTATTACTTTGTCTGCCATTACATATACTCCGAGTACAGGACTAAATGAAGAAGTCATTTTTTGATGACTAGGAGCTTGCCCGAGAATAGAAGCCATAGCGAAAATCACAGAAAGGTTATAAGGTGAGCTTATCGTGGGATTTGCAGTAGGTTATCTATTCTCGGACTAGCTCCTAGCAATGTAAAAATATTACGCAAGTTTCATGACGAATCGATGACATTAAAAAGTCATTTTGATGACAGACCAGGTTTTAAGATAATTGAGCCATCAGCATAAAGTTAATGGTATGTTACATTGAGACTGTGCGGCGACAACTGAGGGGGGCATTATCCTAGAAAGATCAGTTGAACGCGAAAAGGATGTGCAAGTAATTGATTTGGATAGCGTAATGAAAAAATGCGAAGTCACCTTATTGGTGATGAGCAGTTTTTTCATATAGCTAGACGAATCAATTACTTGTGCAGACTTTCGTGTTCAACTGATTTTTCTAGGATTATTCTGTCTCATGATGTTTTTCCCAAGCAAACTGCAATAAAGTCAGGCGCTCAATGGTTTCAGCAGTCGCACCAGGGCCCGGCTTTAGCGTCAAATCACGGGCATCGAGCACTGCCCCTTGTTTAGACAAAATAGCCACATCAGGAATTTCTTCTCCCGTTGTATGCTCAATAAATTTGACCGGCGCACCACCTAGATGAAGCCAGCGATCGCCCCACTGGGTGAGTGCAATTAATGTTGGATACAGGTCTCGCCCCATTGCGGTGAGCCTGTATTCGTGCCGCTTTGCGCCTTCCTTGATCGGCACGCGTTGTAATATGCCACCATCGCATAACTTGCGTAACCTCGCCGTAAGAATGTTGCGGGCAATGCCCAAGTGCTGCTGAAAATCTTCAAACCGGCGCGTACCAAAAAAAGCTTCTCGCAAAATAAGGATGGTCCACCATTCGCCAATTAGCTCTAACGCGGTCGCGATCGAACAGTTCAGGTCATCAAATTTATTATGCTTCATGGTTTCACTATAAGTGCAAAAGTTGCTATTTGCAACTAAATATGATTAAGTCAGTCTTATATTGCGGTCAGTTTCTACCACTAACCCGAATACGCACCCTCCCGTAACAACGCATCACATAGTACCTGTCCATGAGCACAAATAAATCGCGCCCGATACCGATAATGTTAAGACTGTTTCAATTAGGGTTCAAAATCGGCGGGGTCATCGCCCCCAAACTTAGCGGACGTATCGCCTATAAACTCTGGATCACGCCTATACGCTATAAAACACCTGAATCCGAACGCCAGGCTTTGCAATCTGCACATATCGAGACGCACGAAATCAATGCTCAAACGATAACCAGTTATCAATGGGGGCAAACCGGCCCCATGGTCTTACTCATTCACGGCTGGAGTGGACGCGGTACGCAACTGGGCGCCATTGCAAAAAAATTAACCGACAAGGGTTTTCGTGTGGTCAGTTTTGATGCCCCAGCACACGGTAAAAGCTCAGGAAAGAAAACCAGCCTGTATGAAATTGCAGACACCATTGTCGCACTGGGTGAAATTTATGGCCCCTTTCAATCCACGGTTACCCATTCTTTTGGCGGCCCCTGCTTGGCGCTTGCGATGCAAAAAGGGCTGACCACTACTTGCGTGGTTAATATTTGCCCGCCCGCTGAAATCATCGGCTTAGTAAAAAACTTCACCACTACACTAGCCATTCCACCGTCGGTCGAAACAGAATTTATACGCTGTTTCGAACAACATTTCGGTGAAAAAGTGTGGCAGGAAGCGTCCATGCAACACAACATAACCGAGCTGGACACACCCGCGCTGGTAATACACGATATTGATGATGCCGATGTGTCTTGGCACGAAGGCCAGAAAGTGGCACAAGCCTGGAAGCAAGCTCGATTTATTAAAACCAGAAGTTTAGGACACAGACGAATACTACGCCACCCAGAAACCATTGATCTGATGGTGGATTTTATTAAAAACCACGGTGCGACTTAAGGAAGCGGCAGCGTATTAACCGTTGCATAAGTTTTCGCCACCTATTTTTGTCACACACCATAAATATATCCTTATAGGTATTATGTTCATGAATGGCGGTACGATGACGGTAGCGCCCATACTACCGTCAGTCACAAAAATAGGCAGCGAAAACTTATACAACGATTAATAGTGGAACGTCCGCGCTTATTCACTTGCTAGCTTTTTTCATGGCTAAGTGTTTAAAACTTACCATTATTATTTTTCCATTCGTGCTTTGGTGGAATTTTTTCAGTCGTATCCCAGTGCTCAACAATTTTGTTTTTATCTAGTCGATAAAGGTCATAAAACGAGGAATGAACTCCATTCATTGTCCCTTCACAGACTGAAAGCACAAAATTCCCTTCTGCTAAAATGCGATGATTTTTGATGTACTGTATAGATTCAGGTATTGATAGTGCTGAGAGTAAAGTTGGAAGACTGTTACCTAGCCGGTGGTTATGTTCAATATAGCCATCGATAACGTAGTCTCTTATTTTATTAAATTGATTTTTGATAAGAATTTCATTAACAAATGACCGGATTGCATCCCGGTTACTTTCAGTATTTTGGTGATCAGTTGCTTCTACATCGCCATCAACCATCGTATTGCCAGAGGAGTTAGGGGCTTGCCTTAACTGTATGTTATCCCAATGTTCAACCGTTTTATTGCCTTCAAACCGGAAAATTTCAAAGCCAATATTTGAGTCACTAAAGTCATACACTGTATGGGCGAATATGTAGTCGCCATCTTCAAAGATACGAACAATATTGACCTGCGGATTACTTTTAGATAACCGTTTAAATAATGTAGCCAAACCTTCACCACCCTCATGTGTTTGCGGGTTGTGCTGAATGTATTTATTCTGATTGACTACAGCTACTGAAGACGCATCACCCGTTTCGATACCTTTAAGCAATGCACAGATCTGTTTTTTTCTATTTAACATGGAACAATATTAAGGATTGCTTTCTTGATTTATACGCTTCCACAAATAGATAATGGCAAATAGAGCGGGAATAATAAGTATAACCACAACCATCGGCACGCTTGATTTAATTACTTCGACATTTAAGGCGTATACCGTAATAACATCAGATAGGTCGGTTAACATTCTAACAATTAACATGACAAATAACGCCGTATGACTCCTAATGAGTAAGGCAATCATTACCCCTAGTACTACTGTTATATTTCTTGTAATGTAAAGCTGTGTAATATAATTTAATTCGGTAACTTCTGGTATGAAGTTGCCTGGGTTCATAGCCGTACCAACCGAAAAGAAAAGTACTAAAAATATTTGTATCAGGACAATTATCCATACCCAAATAGGTAAAAATTTACTCGCTTCATAGTTTTTGTCATTCATTGAAGTCACCCCTACTTGTTTAAGAATTCCTAAAATTTCATTAACTATCTCATAGAGACCTCAGCATAACTCAAGCACAAATTAAAATGGCGTGTATTTCCGCCAAAATATCGCGCAATAGCAAACTATTACGCTCAATTTTTTCAAAAATACTAAAAAAATCATCTCATTTTTCTTTGCACCTGAGTTATGCTGAGGTCTCTCATAGACTGAATGGTGAGAGGAAAACTAGCAAGGCCATCATCTGCAAGCGTTTTATGCTTTGCTGTATATTTCTGACCCCGCCTGTTTAAACTCTTCGGCCTTCTGTTTCATGCCTTCATCAAAGGCAATTTCGATTTTTCCTATGCCCTGTTTCGCGGCATAATCACGCACATCTTGCGAAATTTTCATGGAACAAAATTTGGGTCCGCACATGGAGCAAAAATGCGCCACTTTATGAGCATCTTTGGGCATGGTTTCATCGTGATATTCACGCGCCCGTTCGGGATCAAGCGCTAGCTTGAACTGATCCTGCCATCTAAATTCAAAACGCGCTTTGGACATGGCATTATCACGAATCTGCGAACCCGGGTGCCCTTTGGCGAGGTCAGCAGCGTGAGCGGCTATTTTGTAAGTGATAATACCCACCCGCACATCTTCTTTGTTAGGTAAACCCAGATGCTCTTTTGGAGTGACATAACATAACATGGCACAACCATACCAGCCAATTTGCGCTGCACCGATGCCAGAAGTAATGTGGTCGTAACCTGGCGCAATGTCCGTGGTCAGTGGCCCCAGCGTATAAAATGGCGCTTCAAAACAGTCTTCCAGTTCTTTGTCCATGTTTTCTTTAATCATTTGCATCGGCACATGACCTGGGCCTTCTATCATTACCTGTACATCATGCTGCCAGGCAACCTGGGTTAATTCACCCAGCGTTTCCAGCTCACCAAACTGCGCTTCATCGTTAGCATCGGCCAATGAACCTGGACGCAGGCCATCACCTAGAGAAAACGAGACATCATAGGCTTTCATGATTTCACAAATTTCTTCGAAATGGGTGTACAGAAAACTCTCCTCATGATGCGCTAGACACCATTTCGCCATGATAGAACCACCACGAGAAACAATACCAGTGACCCTTTTTGCCGTCATCGGCACATATTTAAGGCGCACACCAGCATGGATGGTGAAATAGTCCACGCCCTGCTCTGCCTGCTCAATCAGGGTGTCTCTGAAAATTTCCCAGGTCAGGTCTTCGGCGACACCACCAACTTTTTCCAGTGCCTGATATATGGGTACAGTGCCAATAGGTACGGGTGAATTACGCAAGATCCATTCGCGGGTTTCGTGAATATTTTTACCGGTGGATAAATCCATAATAGTGTCCGAGCCCCAGCGTATGCCCCAGACCATTTTTTCGACTTCTTCGGTAATACTGGAAGTAACCGCAGAATTACCCAGATTGCCGTTGATTTTTACTAGGAAATTACGCCCGATAATCATCGGCTCCAGCTCTGGGTGATTGATATTGGCAGGAATAATAGCGCGACCACTGGCGACTTCTTCACGCACAAATTCTGCGGTTATCTCATCAGGTAAGTTCGCGCCAAAAGATTGCCCTGGATGCTGCATCAAAACTTTTTTGTACTCAGGGTCGTTACGTATCTGCTGCAACTTCATGCTTTCACGAATGGCGATATATTCCATTTCAGGGGTAATAATGCCCTGTCTGGCATAATGCATCTGACTGACGTTTTTACCTTTTTTAGCTCGGCGCGGGGCACGAATATGCTCAAAGCGCAAGTCGGCTAATGTCGGGTCACTCTGTCGCGAACGACCAAAATCAGAACTGGGACCACTAAGTTGTTCCGTATCATGCCGCTCATTTATCCAGTTAGTACGCACATCATCTAAACCTTTTAGCAGGTCAATCTGTACCTTCGGGTCGGTATAGGGGCCGGAGGTATCGTACACTGGAATCGGTGGGTTTCTTTCTGCGCCAAAACTTGACCCAGTATCTTCAAGCTGGATTTCGCGCATCGGCACCTGGATGTCTGCACGTGAACCTTCGACATAAATCTTTTTCGAGCCATCAAGTGGTTTGGTGGAATCGGCCGACAGCTGCGCTGCGCGCTCAAGGAACTCTTGTGGGATGGCATTCATTAGCAGGTACTCTTTAAAATATGTTGAATTATGTCCATGGATGGTCGGTATGCTGAAATTGTCAGGAACAATTTCAGCGCATGTCCATGGATGGACGGTAGATCGCGATGCCATGAATGGCAAAGAGCGACAAAGCACCATAATACCTGATTTGAAATATAAGTTGTATGCCGAATATTTAAAC
>CAZMLD010000123.1:0-6712 GCA_964566975.1 uncultured Thiotrichaceae bacterium
CTTTTGCGAATACCTGTTACAGCATTATAGGTCCGGGTGATGCGATTTCTGTTGCCATGATCTATGCATATGATGAGAAGTCTGGCAAGATTATCAAGGTTAAAGGTTCTGGTGGTTTAACCCCGTCAGAGTTTGATCCAGTACTAAGGGAACGTGAAGTTCAATATACCTATAGCTGGTTTAATAACATAACCTCTGATACCTTCAATTAAAACTTTTTTTCTGGATCATCATCCAGAGCGAAGATAAGATTGAAAAAAAGGATGCTTTCTGGCATCCTTTTTTATTAGCCAGATGTGATCTGTGGCAATGATAGTGCATAAAAAATGCGTTAGGATAATTATAATTTAGCGTTTTACGCAGTGAAAACTTATACAATGATTAATAACAGATAAATAGCGCGGTCTTCTCGACAGGACGATTAAGTTAATAAGTGTTGAGCGCAGGAAAAACTGTCGCTATTTTTGGCGGGAATATCGGTGGTGTTAACAAGTTCAAAATTATTGGGCTTGTTCAGAAGCACCTTAAATCTAAAAAAATCAGTTGAACCTACTGCGAGCGTCCAATGCTCGCAGTAGGTTCAACTGATTTTTTTAGGTTAAATAACTACGCATTGAAATACTGAATTTAAAATGCTTTGTACAAAGCACCTTTTTAGTGACAACTGATAAACAACAAGTATGCACGAGTGATAAAAAAATGAATGATAAAAAATGGGTTCCGATAAAAATTACAATTTTAACTGTTTCAGATAGCCGAACAGAAGCTGATGATACTTCAGGCAATGCCCTGGTTGAGCGCTTAACTAAGGCAGGGCATATTCTGGTTGAAAAAAAAATTGTGATAGACAACAAATACAAAATACGTGAAATCGTTTCGCGCTGGATTGCTGATGAAGGCATTGATGTGGTTATCAGTACTGGAGGTACTGGCTTAACTGGACGCGATATTACGCCAGAAGCGGTGATACCTCTTTTTGATAAAGAAATTGAAGGCGTGGGTGAATTATTTCGCTGGTTATCTTATCAGGAGATAGGTACCTCAACTATCGCCTCTCGTTGTGTCGGCGGTCTCGCTAATGGTACTTTTATTTTTTGTTTACCCGGTTCTACGGGTGCTTGTCGCACGGGTTGGGATAAGGTGATTGCACCACAACTGGACTGCAACACAGCACCGTGTAATATAGTGGCGTTGATGCCGCGACTTTTAGAGAAGTAATCCGCGTTTCCCTGACAGTGCAATAAAACCGTACTAGCCTTGCTGGCTCTTTGCGCCATATTGTAAGCATGAGCAAGCAGTCATGGACTTAATCGCACCGTCCTCCTGGCTCTTTGCGAAATACGACCGCCATGGATGGTGGAAGTGCGGAAAATGCTAGGAGCAATTTTCAGTCCGTCCATCCATGGATATAAGTGAAAATGAATAATTTAAAAACAGAAGATCACTGTTCATCACCTGATTTGATATCAGTTGAACAGGCAATTGAAAAAATTCTTGCTCAGGCTAGTTCTGTTGCGCCAGCTTCAGTGGGGTCTGACTCCATGGAGCAGGCAGAAACAGTCACTACTCTTAATGCACTAAACAGAGTGCTGGCGGAAGACTTACAGTCAGCTATCAATGTACCAGGATATGACAACAGTGCGATGGATGGTTATGCTGTACGCAGTGCAGACTGCCAGGCTTCGGGCGCTCAGCTAACGGTGTCGCAACGCATACCTGCGGGTCAGGTTGGCTCATTGCTGACAGCTGGAACAGCAGCGCGAATTTTTACTGGTGCGCCGATACCAGAAGGAGCAGATGCTGTTGTGATGCAGGAGCGGTGTGAAGCGGAAGATAATCAGGTTACGATTAACGTGATCGTGAAAGCAGGGGACAGTGTCCGCCGTGCGGGTGAAGATATTGCCATCGGTAACACCGTATTAAATGCAGGGAAACGTTTGCGTCCACAGGATATGGGTTTACTGGCATCAGTTGGTCTCGCCGAATTTAAGGTAAAAAGAAAATTAAAAGTTGCCACGTTTTTTACCGGTGATGAAATTGTATCGCCAGGGAAACCCTTGGCTGCGGGGCAAATTTATAACTCCAATCGTTACACATTAACGGGTTTGTTGCAGGTTATGGACTGTGACATTATCGACCTAGGCATCGTGCCAGATACACTGGAGGCAACGATTGACGTCTTAACACGGGCTGCGGAAAGTGCTGATCTGGTTATAACCAGCGGCGGTGTTTCTGTTGGCGAAGAAGATTATGTGCGTATTGCTTTGCAGCAATTAGGCGAACTGTCTATGTGGCGTATTGCGATGAAACCAGGTAAACCTGTGGCATTCGGCAAGATTGATAACACCTTGTTTATGGGTTTACCGGGTAATCCGGTATCAGTTTTTGTTACTTTTTTATTATTTGCTCGTGCTTTGATTCTTAAAATGCAGGGTGTTGAACAAAGTGATAGCGCATGTCTACTGTCACGTGTTTCTATCATTGCCGATTTTGACTGGCCAGCGGTTAAACGTCAGGAATATTTACGCGTGAAACTGGTTGAACGGGACAATCAAACCGTGGCGCAGCTTTACCCGCACCAGGGGTCCGGTGTGTTAAGTTCGGCAAGCTGGGCTGATGGTCTGGTTGAAGTGCCTGTGGATACAGTTATTGCTAAAGGTAATCGTGTTTCTTATCTGCCGTTCCAGGGATTGCTATAAGAGTTTGCAGATGAGCGCTCGCTGTGACTCACTCTCGGTCTGCCTGTTAAAGTTTTGTGTTTTATTTCGTAACGTTACCTTCCACTTCGGTAACTTCTCAATAACCCGTGGCGACTGTGTACTTTGTGACTGACGATAATGCCAGCAAGTTAAACAGTAATATTCGTCATTCCTGCATGTTTTTAGCAGGAATCTAGCTGGTAGCGCATGGATTCCCGCTAAAATACTGCGGGAATGACGGCAAACGCCACGAGTTATTGAGAAGCTACCCAATTCGATTGGTGCGGTCTTAAAATCGCTTGCTATAAGCAATCTGAAAAATTATCGCTTTGTTAGTGTCAAAATCGGAGTGCTCAAAAGACTGGTGCATGTATTCCAGTCGGGCGCGTATGTGGCCATCTGTGCCGACCTCTCTCCCATAACGAATACCCGTGGTAACGCTTGTTAATTCATCCAGCCGATAGTCAGCACTAATGTATTTCGGAAACTTTTGTGAAAAGTCTGGTCCGTCAGTTTGAATATCCACAAAAAATTGATTTTGATAAAAGTTTGCCTGGTTTTGGTAATAGAGCCGAATCCTTGGTTCCAGAAAGCTGGTTTTATTAAGGTTAAAACGATAGTTAATGTCAACGGTGTGGGAGTTCACGCCCCAGTCATCGTTATAGAGCCGATAAGAGCCATGAATAATATTGTTACTGGGATATAACTGGTGGTTTAACTTGAAGCTTAAACTTGCTCTTTTTCTTTCGCTGGGTCTGCTTTCGTAATAGCTTGAGTTCTGGACAACAATGTTGGTTGCTCTGTCAACCACGCTAAACACTTTGTATGGATCGGTGTGATAACCTTTTGAGATGCTAAAAGCCAGGTTGATCTGAGCTGTGGTTCGACGGTTAATAACATGCGTTAGTCCAGCAATAACATCCGTTGTACTTCTTTGGCCTTCGCCAGCAAATTCATTATTGGCAATTTGTGACAGGGGTACAGGGGTGTTGCCAGCACCAACACGGAAGACTTCATCATATGTGGCTGCCAGGCCGAGAGTAAAGAGGTAGTCTTTTGTATCGGTTTCTTTATTAATGGTTATTGCAGCGCCATATGATCGATAATCATTTTCGATGGAAACCGCTGCGTTGTAGTCGATTGACCAGTTATTATCATGCGTGCGCGTCCAGGTTAAGCTATTTGCTAGACGAGTGTCGGCAAAGTGCACTAATGCATTTGCATTAGGGTCTGAGACAGCAGTACCGCCGCCGCCAGAAGCGCCTGAAACCGTATCACTACCACCGCTAGTTTTAACCGCGCCAGAAGGGGTTGCTCCAGACATGGTGTCGAGTACTACCTGAATGTTGACGCGGTCTGTATCGCTCACATCGCCGCCTACAGCAGCAATAAACTTTATCACACTGACGCGGTCGTCGGCTTCACTGTAGTATAAAACTGAGCTGTCAACCTCCCATATATTATCGAAAGCTAAAGCGCTGCCACTTTGCTGAGACAGCAATGTGCAGGTAGCAATAGTTAATTTATTCTTGATTGATTTCATTGCTTATCTCCGCGTGTCTTCAGTATTGGGCTAATTGCAGCCACAGCCACCGCCACCAACACCACTGCCGCCGGTTGATGCCTCCTTACTGAAAAAAATGTGGTCATCTGCATATGAGGACATTCTATCTTGAGGAAACTGCATAGCTTGTTTTGCTAGGATATCTTTTTGCCATGGTTTCACTTCTTCACTGATCGTTATATGGTGTAGTGTTGAACAGGCAGAAATGAACAGACAAATTACAATGACTAAAATTTTATACATAATAATGCGTATCCATATATTGTTGAAACATGTTTAAAAGAAACCCTGATTTTAAAATACGCGTTGTCTGTGTTGCAGCCAAACTTAAGGTGTTGCCTTACTTAACGGGATATCTTTTCATAAAGGTTAACGATAGATATTACTTAGCATTTATTAGCTGTTTAATTTTGTTTTCAACTTTATTTTTGTCGCTTTCTCGAAAGCCTTTGTGGACAAAGACGAGGTTCCCCTTTCGATCAATTAAATAGGAGCTAGGCATCGCTTTTATATTATATTTACTTGCAACCCTGCCTTCAGGGTCAAAAGCAATGTCAAAATTAGCCGGTATTTTTTGTAGAAATCTCAGCGCATCGGCTTTAGACGAGTCCAGATTAACCGCAATGATGGTGAAGTTTTCACCGCCATATCTAGTCTGTATGTCATTCATCCATGGGAATGACTTACGACATGGCACACACCATGATGCCCAAAAATCAAGGAAGACGACTTTACCTCTATAATTTTCAAGGTTGATCGTTTTATTTTTACCAGGTAACTCAAATACTGGTGCTTGCTGTGCATAGACGTAAGAGCCGAAAAAAAGTGTTAAACAGAGTACAAAGTTGCTTATAAGTTTATGGTTTATCATAAGTAATAGCGCTCGTTTTAAAAAACGGGCGGAGCAGGCTGGCTTATATTAATGAAGAGTATAGACAGTGAAAGTCTAACTAGAGAGGTTTGTGCGCATTTGAATTGATCATTCCAACAGATTTTTTATAAAAATTCAAGATGTTTTTTAAAGTTTTAGGATGGATAATGCTTTGCACGACAATATACTTAAGCCAGTTAGTTCTATAAAATACAGACACAAAGTGTAAGTTGATGTATTCGGCTAAAAAAATATTCCATAAATAAAGTGGTAATTTCTCCTATACTAAGTCCGACAGGCTCCTAGGCAACGAGTAACTAACCTTAAGGAATCTTTAAATTGGAAGCATCGCTGGTTTTATCTAGGCGCTTGTCCGAGAATGGAAACCGTAGCGAAAAATCGAGATTTTTAGTCCAGTTTTTCGAACATTTGAGGCGAATAGCACCGCTATTTAACGAAAATGTTCGGAAAACTGGGCAAAAATGTCGGTTTTGCAGTAGGTTTTCCATTCTCGGACAAGCTCCTAGTGGCTTAATAGCTTGGCTGTAGTTTGTATCGAGGAAACATAATAACAATATTTTTGATTTTAGCTGGTAAAAGTAGTCTCGTTACTACTTTTGGATCCTGCCAGAGCTAGCTGAATATTGACGGAGAAAAAGGTGAAAAAATAATGAAAGCATTAGTAACGGGAGGAGCCGGTTTTATCGGTTCACATATTGTTGATCGTTTATTGAATGATGGGCATGAAGTTATCGTATTGGACAATTTTTCGACAGGGCATCGAAGCAACTTGCCTGAAAGTCCTGCGCTAACCATTGTGGAAGGTGATATTAGTCACGCTAACACAGTAAAACAGTGCATGACTGGCATTGACTGGGTATTTCACAAAGCCGCAGTCGCTTCAGTGGCAAAAACAGTGAATGACCCTGTCGGCAGTAGCGCAGTAAACTATCAGGGTACTTTGAATTTACTGGAAGCAGCAAGAAACAATAATGTGAAACGGTTTGTTTTCGCCTCAAGCGCAGCACTGTATGGTGATGAACCCACATTACCAAAAATAGAAACCATGTGTCCAGTTACGCTGTCACCCTATGCTGTTGATAAGTTGGCATCTGAGTTTGCCTGTGGTATGTACACAAAACTTTATGGCTTAGAAACAGTTTGTTTACGATACTTTAATGTCTATGGGCCGAAACAGGATCCGTCCTCGCCGTATTCAGGTGTTATTTCCATTTTTACTGATAAACTCAAAAATAAAGAAACGCCCACTATTTTTGGTGATGGCGAGCAAACAAGAGATTTTGTCTATGTCGCAGATGTTGTTGAGGCGAATATGAAAGCGGTAACGGCACAACAAGGAAGCGGAGAGTATTACAATATCGCAACAGGTAAAAAAATAACCTTAAACAAGCTATTAGCATCACTATACAAAATCTATAATATTGACTTTAAAGTGCATTACGGTGATGTTAGAGAAGGTGATATTAAAGAGTCTTATGCGGTGGTAAATAAAGCCAGTTCAATATTAAAATGGCAGCCATCGGTTGAATTAGATCAGGGCTTGAAACTGCTTTGTGC
>CAZMLD010000124.1:0-6703 GCA_964566975.1 uncultured Thiotrichaceae bacterium
TCCATCTGCCTTGAACTCGAACAAAAACCTTGGGCTTTAGAAATACCTGCATGTTCAAAATACCTTACAAATCATGTATTTTGCAGATCTAACTTTTTTTCCGACTTTTTCTTTCCGAACAACAACGAACAAACATGCCGCCCACACACCTAAGAGCCGGATAAGCTAACCGTTAATTCTATACGCTTAGCAAGAAAATTTCAGCAACATTTTTTCTCATTCCAATTCAGGCTGTTATTTGCTAAAGTCCTCATAAATCTCAGGTATATCAGCAAGATATTTATTATCAATATTTTGCTGTAACAGACCCCCCCCTCTCAGCCTGATTATCATTTATTACCTAATGGAAATGCTCAATGGAAATAGCAACAGGTAACAGCACCCAAGAAGATACCAGCAAAGCGGTCAACGAAGCTTGGCGACAACTTAGTGACAAGCTAAACGATAAACCGACGCTCCTCATTTGTAGTGCTAGCGAAAACTATTCGGCAGAAGCTTTGCGTCGTTGCCTGACCGAACTCGCCCCCGATCAGTGCAAAATTGCTGGCTCTTCATTCTGTCTGGGCACCACGAATAACAATGGCTGTCATTCGCACCAAGGCTATGGCCTGAACTTAATCGCTTTTGCAGATGATGAAGGTGATTTTGGTGTAACCCTAGTCAGCCCGTCTGACTCACCAGAAGAAGCGGCAATACAGGCAATAAACGATGCCGCCGAGAACGCTAACCGCCCAGGTGAATTGCCAGAGCTAGTCTGGTTATGCACAGCACCAGACACTGAAGATGCCGTGCTAAAAGGCATTACTTCTGTCATTGGTCACAGCGTCCCCATCGTGGGTAGCAGCAGTGCCGATAATAAAATTAGTGGTAACGGGTGGCAATTCAACTCGGCACAACTTAATACTAACAGCATTGTGCTGATAGCCATGTACCCAAAGTGCCAGGTAACACTGTCATTTCACAGCGGCTACGCAGCAACCGATGTTTCAGGCACCGTCACAGAGGCTGACGGCCGCACCATCTACCGCATAGATGATCAACCTGCGGCACAGGTTTATAACAACTGGATTGAGAACGTAATCGAGGTGAAAAAATCTGACAGCAAGACGTTACAGACTACCAGCTTCCAGCCACTGGGACGTGAAGCAGGACGCATCAAAAACACACCTTATTATGCCCTGCTGCATCCTGAACAGATGGTAGACGACGATGGTTTACGATTCTCCTCCAAGGTAAACGTTGGCGAGCAACTCACACTAATGTCTGGCTCAACCGATAGCCTGGTTAGTCGCGCAGCCTTGGTTGCCAGTGGCGCATTAGAACGACGCGACTGGCAAGATGAGCAACTGACTGCTGCCCTGGTGGTGTACTGCACAGGTTGCATGCTTGACAGCGTGCAACGTATGGACGAAGTAAGCGCAGGTTTGCATGACGCATTGGGACTGGCCCCGTTTCACTGCATGTTTAGCTTTGGCGAACAGGGTAACTTTATTGACGGTATCAACCATCATGCCAACCTGATGGTTTCGGTCTTGATGTTTAGCAAAAAATAATATCATGCAAAAACAACAATACACTGAAAACTTACAGGACACGCTGTTCGCTCTAAAAAATTCACAGCAACGCGAAAGCCAGTACAGACAGGAAAGTGATGCCATTCTTTCCGCCCTGCCCGCCCTGTTTGGTGCCGCCAGTCGTGCGGAAGTACAGGCGACCTTGAAAAAAATTTTCCAGCAGCTACTAAACTGCGAAAACTGCTGGGTTTTACACCTTGAGAACGACCGCCTGACGACAGACAATAACCTTTCTTTTCCAGTATATCAAAGCTTTTCACGTGTCCTCAATGGCGACGCATTAAACGCCTTTGACGTAAAACAAATACCGGAATGGCGTGACAGCAACAACAAGAACAACAACATTCGTTCTGCCCTGCATTTACCGTTGAAACTGGCAACAAAACAGGGCATGCTCATCATAAGCTCATCAAAAACCGCCGCCTTCAGTAACCAGTCCAGTAAACTTGCACAACGTATTATTCCGCTCACCGAACAGGCAACGGCTAAAATTGAGCAGATTGAACTGGCTCATGCAACTGAAATGCAGCAGCAATGGAAACTCATGCGCTTAATTATGGATCACGCCCCTATTGGCATGTTCATGATAAGTAAACAGCACAAAACCCTGTTTGCGAATCGGGAGTTTTGTGAAAAAGTAGGCATAAGCGAATCCAAGCTTACCAAAGCCGAACGTTATTCGGAGGTACTACCACAATCTTTGGCAGCAAAATGTATGGCATCCGATATTCGTTGCTTTGAACAGGGCAAAACCATTACATCACGCAACACCATAAGCAGTGCAGATGGCAGCGAACAAATTGTAGACACCATAAAAGTCCCAGTACATGATGCCTGTGGTGAGATTTACGCCTTAGTTGGCATCTGTGTGGACATAACAAAACGCATCGAGCTTGAGCAGGAAAAAGAACACCTGCATACACAGCTATTACATACACAGAAGCTGGAAAGTCTGGGCGTGCTGGCAGGAGGCATCGCTCATGATTTTAACAATATTCTGGCAGCCGTTATGGGGCACGCCTCACTGGCCAGCAATAAATATAAAAGCGACCCAGCAGCAGTTAAACAACACCTGAACAAAATCGTTCTGGCGTCTGAAAAAGCCGCAGACCTGTGTAAGCAGATGCTGGCCTACTCCGGACAGGGCAAGGTTTTTGTCGACTGGATAGACTTGTCTACACTAATTAAAGACATGTTAAACATACTGGAAGTGAGCTTAAATAAAGGCATCATCCTGAAGCTATCACTCACAGAAAACCTGCCCTTGGTTGAAGCCGATGCTTCTCAACTGCAACAGGTCATCATGAATCTGATCACCAACGCGAATGAGGCCATCGACGATATCAGCGGTATCATCGCAATTCGCACTGGAGTGATGAGCGCGAACAATGATTATCTTGAATCATGCTTATGTAGCGAAGATATTCAGCCTGGACATTTCATTTTTATGGAAGTATCCGATACCGGCTGTGGCATGGACAGGGAAACCATCAAAAAGATATTCGACCCCTTTTTCAGCACAAAATTTATCGGCCGTGGCTTAGGCATGAGCGCAGTATTAGGCATTATTCGTAGCCACCAGGGGGCGCTTAAAATATACAGCGAACCAAAGACTGGTACCACCTTCAGAGTCCTCTTACCTGTAGCAACAAGCCAGCGTGAGAAAACAGACGAAAACATGGAAAACCAGCTGCATGCTAGCGGCATCCGCAGCGTACTGGTAGTGGACGATGAAGAAAGCATGCGCGAAATTGCGGTTATGATGTTAGAAGATACTGGAATTGTCACCGTATTTACCGCTGTAGATGGACGCGATGCCATCGACGTTTACCAACGCGAAGCGGAGAACATCGACCTTATCATCCTTGATCTGACTATGCCGCATATGGGCGGCGAAGAAGCCTTCCGCCAGTTACGCATAATCAACCCTGACGTCAACGTAGTCATCGCATCGGGCTACAGTCAGCAGAGCGTTCAGGATCTTTTTGCGGGTAAAGGCTTAAGCGGATTTTTACAAAAACCCTTTACCCAAGAACAGCTATACGAAGTACTGAAAGAGTCAGTAGCAAATAAACCATGAACTTGGCACACCAGCTAAATGATTACAATGTCAGTACAGCGGACTCAAGTGAAATACGAGACTCTACCTGAGTCCGCCTAATTATTCACTTCACCAAGAGTGAACGCATAAATCGGACATAAAAATAGGGTCTATGCCATATTGAGTGGATTTTTATTGTAACCCAGAAATACCAACGTTACTTACCCCGTCATTCCTGCATGTTTTTAGCAGGAATCTACTCTTCAGACAATAGATTCCCGCTAAAAACATGCAGGAATGACGGGAAGGATAATTCTTTGGTCACAATAAAAATCACTCAATGTAACATAGACCATGCTTCTTCCACTCAATATGGCATAGACCCAAAATAGATCTTAAAAGCACCCATAAAGCTACCACTCTTCCTCTAGCGTACCACCCGCCACTTTTGTTAATGATTTTTTAATCGCATCAGGCGACTGCATGATGCTCATGAAACTGTTTGAACCCATCATACTTAAATCGGGGAAGTTAATGGCGATACGAAAACGCGCATGCAAGGCTTCAACTTCATCACCAGTCACCAAAATTTCATAGGGGAGATGCGCGGTAGAGCGAATTTCCTTAAAATCAATCTTGCCCATTATAAAAGCGTCATCCATGAATTTATTATTGGTTGTGGCAGAGGATAAAGCCATCCCAAACAAAACTTGTTCCGTTCCCGGAATATCAATGCGGTAAATTCGGCTAGCCCCGCCCGCTTTTGCAGCTAGGCCTTTTTCTACCGCCGCCACCGCTTTTTCATGACTGTTATAGGATGCTAAATAATAAGGATCGTCAAAATGCTCCATGCCAAACGTATAGTTATAACGAGCCAGTTCCTTTTTACTCATGCCATCATCAGAGCCAAACTCTTTCATTGAACCTAACGCTGCCGCAAATGCTGCCGTAACGGATGACATATCGCTTTGAACACGGTAAGCCGCAGCCATATAAGCAGGGTTAGTGTAAGTAATTTGAATCTGATCACCCACCTTTGTAATGGCAACACGTTGCGCGGCAACATACCCTGCACGCGGATGAGAGGCTGCTGCTTTTTTCAGCGTTTCATTGGTAACAACAATGATATGTGCTGCGTCATAAGGAGAAAAATCACCCACCACTTCAAAACCATTTTCAGTTAATGACTGTTTAACATCAGTAATTTTATCGGCAACGTTACCCGTCGCCATTGAAGCTAAAATAAACGGCTTCATTTCTGCAGCAACAGCCGTTGCCATAGACACAACACTCATTATGACAACGGCAACCACGGCAAGCCATTTTGTTTTCACTTTTATCATCGTTTTTAACTCCAAAGTTTTTCTGATAAATTCATTATGCTTCACATACCCTGCTATAGACTATTTCAGATTACCCATTTAGTCGACACCTTGGCAGGAACGCTGGCACATTAATTTTATAACTGTGCATAAAAAAAGACCCGTCCCGGATCTTTTTATCATGCAAAGCAAGATTAACTCAGTACCTCCAAGCCCATCCTGCCTGAATTTCCCACTGAGACATCTCAATTTCTATTTGTGTGCCACCATTTGCAGCAAATTGATCAACCGGATTTTGACCTTTTACCGAGTTACTGGGTGCATACATACCTGAAACATTAAGCTCCTGATTTTCACCAACACGCATCGTCCAGCCTAGCGTAATATGATTTTCGATTACAGCAGGTGCTAACACGTTAAAAAACACTTCAGACTCAGGAATCGGCTGTTCTGCATGACTGTAACCTACTCGAAAAGTATTGTCACCCACTTCAACCTGATAACCTATTTTAAAAATGGTCATGTCGTCCCAGCCAAAGCCACCACCATCCGCACCACCTAGACAACCCGGACCCATACCTGGTGGCGCTGGGTTAGCAGGGTTACCAGGAAAACCCGGGCTGCACGTGCCTGTTGGCGGCAGTAAATTAGAGATAGGGTTTGAGACAGTGCTAACACCACTGTATTTAATTTCTTGAATATCAGCCACTATCATACCGGACGCACCCACTTCAAATGCGATACCGATAGTATAGGTGGCAGGGATGTCAAAATTACCGCCATTAGCGAACAGCCCCGCATACTTGTCAAACTCACTCATTTGCACTTTAGACTGGTAACTTATGCCAATACGAACACCGTCACTAACTTCACCCTGGTAGCCAAATTTAAGCCCAATACCAATAGCGGTATCATTTTCACCACTTGACAGGTTAGCCGGATCAAGAGTCAGTGGAGCGAAATTAGACAGACCCTCAGCAGAAAACCTCTGCCCAACCAGTAGCACACTGGCACCAATCGCATGGTTATCGCTTAATTTATTAGCAACACTGACATTAAAGAATGCCTGCTCAAGATTAATACCGGTCGTACCATCACCAAAAGTACCCGCACCCCCAGGTGTTACTGATGCAGGGTAATCCGTATTCATACCGCCACTACCATAAACAGCCACACCCACCGTTGTGGTCTCATTTATCTGCCAGTTGTAACCGATATGCGGGATGAAAAAGAAATCACTGTCACTTTCCACTTCTACACCTGGCGTAGCATTAATAAAACTGCCGAAAGGCGCATTAGGATCACTGCCAGGAGCAACTGGAGAACCTGTCACCGTATAACTACGCGGTGACGGGCTAAACACCGCCAGACCAAAATCAAAACGCGCACCAACAAATGCCATTCCTGCTGGGTTGGTTGCTGATGCCAGCGCATCCTGAGAAAAAGCAGCGCCTGCGCCAGCCATGCCTTTTTCTTTGGTGCTCGCCCCATGCATAAAAAAACCATTTGTCGCATTAACTATCGGTGAAACTAGGACACTTGAGACAGCAATAGCCAGAAGCGATTTTTTTACAGCAATTTTCATTCTTTTCTACCTCCAACGGCAGGTAATTTACAGTATTAGTATATTGTAATAATCAACATAGTACTAACGAGTTCAGCAAGTTACTCCACATAATCAAATAACTATACTACGTTATCAAACAACTCGTATATTATACTTATTTTCCCCACTTATTTGGTTATTTATTCTTAATTTTTAAGCC
>CAZMLD010000125.1:0-6676 GCA_964566975.1 uncultured Thiotrichaceae bacterium
GGCAAATAGCACCGCTATTTAACGAAAATGTTCGGAAAAATGGGCAAAAATATCGACTTTGCAGTAGGTTTTTCCATTCTCGGACAAGCTCCTAGCCCGCCTTAGCTAATTCGGCACGCATGGCGGCGACTACCGTGTTGTAATCATTGGCATCATTTGCGCCTTTGGCACCAAAGATAGCAGAGCCAGCAACGAAGGTGTCGGCACCAGCCTGTGCAATTTCACAAATGTTATTTATTTTAACGCCACCATCCACTTCCAGTCGAATGTCCAGACCAGAATCGTCAATCATTTTGCGTACCTGGCGAAGCTTACCCAGTGTTGATGGGATAAAAGACTGGCCACCAAAACCCGGGTTAACTGACATCAATAACACCATGTCGACTTTATCGAGCACATAATCAAGATGGCTCAGCGGCGTTGCCGGGTTAAATACCAGCCCAGATTTACAACCTGATTCACGAATCAGCTGGAGGCTGCGATCAAGGTGATCACTTGCCTCAGGATGGAAGGTAATATAGGTAGCGCCTGCTTTGGCAAAGTCTGGAATGATACGATCCACCGGCTTTACCATGAGGTGCACGTCAATATCAGCAGTCACGCCGTGGTTACGTAGCGCGTCACACACCAACGGGCCTATCGTTAAATTAGGCACATAATGGTTATCCATTACGTCGAAATGCACAATGTCTGCGCCAGATGCCAGTACATTGTCCACCTCCGTGCCTAACATTGCAAAATCTGCGGAAAGTATTGATGGTGCTATTTTAAAATCTGCCATGGCCAGTCCTCCAAGGTTACCGTTTCAATCGTTTATTATTAATTGTCTCATTAAGTAATGACAGTGTGTTCTTTAAACACGCCGTAAATATATCCCTATAGTCTTGACGGTAGCATCCATGCTACCGACAGTTTAAAAAACACACTGTCATTACTTATGAAACAATTAATATCTAAATATTTATTATTCTAAATATGGGTCGCGTATATTACCTTATTGTCGCCACTGACTCCAGTACTGACTCAGCAGATTAGCGCTTTACAGACCTGAGCATTGCCGATTATGATAGACACTCTTGATTATTCGACGAGTTAAACCATGTTCTACAGCATCACCTTTCATATCCTTGCCGCCGTTATTTGGGTAGGCGGCATGTTTTTCGCCTACATGGCATTACGTCCAGCCGCCGCACAGGTGCTAGAGCCACCATTACGTCTTGCCCTGTGGGTACAGGTATTTCGCCGCTTTTTTGTCTGGGTATGGCTGAGTATTGCGGTCTTATTTGCCTCAGGTTACTGGATGTTATTCAATTATTTTGGTGGTTTTGCCGGTGCTGGTCTGCATGTTCACATTATGCATGGTGGCGGCATTCTCATGTTATTGATTTACCTACATGTTTTTTTTGCACCTTATAGAAAACTGCGCGATGCGGTTATTATTCAGGATTACCCCCTTGCTGCCGCTAAACTTAACCAGATTCGACAGCTAGTTGGCCTCAATACAGTAATAGGATTGCTGGTAATCATTGCTGGTAGTGCTGGACGTTACCTGTAGCCCTTCGATGTCAAGGCTCCATAAGCAATATTGAATATTAGCAAGCTCCAAGCTAGTATTTACCGTATAAGGAATCAACCCCTTCATTTTTATTAACTTGATAATGAAGCGATTGATTCTTTGTTACCGATGTCAATTCCAGACATTACATTGTAATCAACTTAGGAGTACTCTATGAAACATCAAATTCTAGCTATTTTAGCTGCTGCCGCACTTTCAACCAGCGCAAGCGTTGTTTTTGCTGGCGACATTGACGCTGGTAAAGCCAAAGCGGCCACTTGTGCAGCTTGTCACGGCGTTGCGGGCATTAGTTTGATACCAATATACCCGAATCTGGCGGGGCAAAAGGAAGCTTATCTTCTTAAAGCGATGAACGATTTTAAAAGCAAAACCCGTGTAGATCCAACAATGAACGCAATGATGGCACCACTAAATGATGTTGACATGGCTAATCTTGCGGCTTATTTCTCCAGCTTGAAGTAGCCGCACTGGCGCTGCGCGAAGCATCGATACCTTGGCACATGGACGCGCAGCTCGCAAACCTAAGGACAGAACAACGGCATACGGATACGCCGCGCACACAACCAGGGGCGAACATAAGATTCAGACTTGGCCATGTTTTGCAAGCAATAAAAAACGTCAATAGTTTAACTACCATTGGCGTTTTTTATTGCCTGCTGGTTTTTTTCTTGCCAGCAAACGTGATTGCAGCGACTGAAACCTCGCATTATTTCAGCAGCGGTATCGTACCCTTTGAAGTGCGCGATCAAAATGTTTTTAATCTGGTTCATGGTCAGGCTTTACCAACCAGCGCCAGTTTGATTAAGAAAAGACAGAGCCGCTGGTCCAGCAGCCTGATCATCACAAATACACTCCATATTGAATCTAACAATAACGAACATATATTTCTCGACTACGAAAACTACCGCTTTAACTTTAGTTATCAATACGGACTGTTTGAAAACTGGAACCTAAGAATTGATATTCCGCTGATGCATCAGCGCGGCGGTTTTTTTGATAGCGCTATTGATAACTGGCATATTTTTCTGGATGTGCCACGTGCCAACCGCCCTCATGTGGAGAACGATCAATATATCATCCACTATCAAGTTCAGGACACACATCTTATCGACTTGAACGAATCCAGTACCTCATTCGGTGACATACAAATCGCCATTGCACATTCACTTGTCAAAGACAAGCAGCGATCACTCAGTTTATGGAGCAGCCTGAAACTACCCACTGGCGATAAAAAGAAACTCAGCGGTAGCGGTGCAACTGATTTTTCAGCCTGGCTTGCCTTTGATCAGCAACTGAATCAAAACTGGTTAATGAATATTAATGCTGGCCTGGTTATTTTAGGCAAGAACAGCTTTCACCACATTGCATTAGCAGACTCTGTGTTTTACGGTCACATCATGCTGGGCTGGCGCGCCAGCAATAACATCAAGTTAAAGGCGCAGCTACAGGGACACACCAGTTATTACCCACAAAGCCAGTTAAAAATATTAGGCGATAGCTACTTTTTAACGCTAGGTGGTTCAATAAAAATTAATCAGTGCAACCAGCTCGACCTGGCAACTAGCCAAGACATAGACGTGGGTGCAACACCCGATGTCAGCATACTAATTAGCTGGCGCAGCTATATGCTTGGCTGTTAAGAAATGACTGCATGCATTAATTAAATCTTACATACTGCTATGACCGTAGAGAAACCAGCGCGCAGTCATAGACCTGTTAGCCCATCACTCTGATTAACGCCTCTTTAACTACTGCACTATCGGCACCTGGCCGATGACTGTGTTCACTTAAATAACGACGCCAGGCTTTGGCACCACGACAGCCCTGGAACAGGCCTAAGATATGCCGAGTCATTGAGTGCAAGGCAACACCTTTTTCTAGCTCACTATCAATATAACCACACATCTGCAAGATTATTTGTTCACGCGTTTTTACCGTTGCAGCCGCATCACGGTAAATGTTTTTATCCACAGATGCCAGCATATAAGGGTTATGATAAGCCTCTCGACCTATCATCACTCCATCAACACTTTCTAACTGATGCTGTACACTTTCAATCGTTTTAATGCCACCATTAAGAACAATACTTAAGCTCGGTCTTTCGTTTTTTAAGCGATGTACATAGTCATATTTAAGTGGCGGCACGTCACGATTTTGTTTTGGGCTCAAGCCCTTCAACCAGGCTTTTCTTGCGTGCACAATAAAGACCTCACAGCCCGCATCGGCAACTGTAGCCACAAAATGCTCAAATGCCTGATAACTTTCCATATCATCAATACCAATGCGGCATTTAACCGTTACTGGTATCGTCACTCTTTTCTGCATTGCTATGACACACTCGGCAACCAATTCAGGTTTTGCCATTAAACAGGCACCAAAGTTGCCTGATTTAACACGGTCACTGGGGCAGCCCACATTCAAATTTACTTCATCAAATCCCGCATCTTCGGCCATTCTGCTGCATTGCGCTAAAGCCTGTGGCTCGCTACCACCAAGTTGCAGCGCCAGCGGATGTTCGCTGGCATGAAAAGCAAGCAGCCTTTTTTGCTCACCCACTTTTTGCCTGTTGTGCAACAAAGCACCGGTATTAACCATTTCGGTATATAACAAACTGTGTTTAGTAATCAGACGCAAAAAATAACGGGCATGACGATCGGTCCAGCCCATCATCGGCGCAATAGAAATAACTCGAGAAATCATTGCTGTATTTTACTTGAATAATTCAGCGCTATGTAAAATAGCCGTATTAACTTAGCACTAAACAACACCAGCAAACTGGGCATATACTTTACTGCCTGAGATAGATCAGACACAAGGCTAAGGGTAAAATTACCGCTGCTGTTAGCCAGAGTGACAAACAAACATTAACGCTGTATTTCAATCGCCAGCAACATCGAGGCTGACGCTGGATTTTGATTCACCACTGCCGCAAAGCTACGAACAAGTTTAGCTGCCTGTAAGGCATGGGCTGTTTCCTGCTCCGGCTTAATGGACGGGGTATTTCTGGCGATATATTTTTGTCCGTGACCACTCTCTCTGTACCCATGTAGATCACCTGACAGTTTCGACAGACTGTATAAATTAGACAGCGCTATCGCATTAGCTGAAGGCAAAGCACCATCAAAAATACTTTTTGAGCGAAATAACAAACTGGTATCGCTGGCCACCGATTCGTAATAGGCTCCTGATGCTTCATCTAAAAACAGTTGATTCTGTTTTTCATGTAACGCCAGCGCCCAGGCTAACCATTGTTGCTCCCTGTTGACTTTATAAACTTCCAGACTTGCGTATACCAGCCACACATAATCTGACAGGGTTGCGGTTGAGCCCGTGATATTTTTTCGATATTGTCGATACAGTTTTTTATTATTCGTACCGGTTTTGTCACTCATCTTTTTATCATCCGAGACATAAAGATTATCTTTGATAAAACCAAGTGCCTGTATTGCTGGTCTGAGGAGTAAAGGTTCATTAAAAACGACTGAGGCTTTGGCAAACGCTGCTATCATCATGCCATTCCACGCAGTAATAATTTTGTCATCCAGCAGTGGTCGTGGACGTTGGCGACGAACTTTATTTAATTTCTCCCTTGCCGAAACCAGCCAGTTCATTTGCTGTTTTGTTAGTGCTACATTTTTAAAATCTTCATCCACGAACAGTATATTCAAATTGATAAATTCATCGTTTGGATCTGAATCAATATTGCCCGTTTCTCTTATCTGAAAATACTTTTTTATAAATTCAAATTCAGGCAATGAAAGCACCTGCCTCAGCTCACTTTCATGCCATAAATAATACGCCCCTTCTGCCTCCACGCCATCACTAACGCGGTCCGACTTATCACTACGCTCACTAACCGCACTCAGCGCTGAATAAAAACCGCCTTCAGGTGACTGCATTTCATCGATAACAAACGACAAGGTTTCTAAAACCACCTGTTTATGTTTCGGCCGCGCTTCAACCCGATAAAATTCACTATAAGCAATAACCATTAATGCCTGACTATATAACATTTTTTCAAAATGTGGCACCTGCCAGAATTCATCAACAGAATAGCGATGAAAACCACCCGACAGCTGATCGTATATACCGCCGTAAGCCATCTCATCCAGCGTTAACCGCATCATATCTCTGGCTGCAATCACCTCACTCAAGCGATCAGTTTGAGTGATTTTATCTTTATTTAAATCAGTTTCAATTAGATCCGTTAATGCCAGTTTATTTAAAAAAGTAAATATGCTAGGACGAAGAAATTTTGGCGCAACACTAAAGCCTCCATAATCCTGGTCAAAAGACGCAGTGATTTGCTTTAATGCCAACGCATTAATATTTTTAGCCATAGCCTCAGCTGCGCTGGTATCATTAGACTGCGCTTTTATAGCTGCGCTTACTTTTGTCGCAATGTCATTAATTAACGCAGGTTGCTGTGTCCAGAGTTGCTGCACTTTCAATAACACATCTTTCAATCCGGTTCTATTATTGATGGTAAATGGCGGGTAATAGGTTGCCGCGTGAAAAGGGCGTAAATCATTATCAAGAAAAACGGTCATTGGCCAGCCACCATGCCCGCTTATCAGTTTCGTCGCTGATAAATAAACCGCGTCAATATCTGGACGCTGTTCACGATCAACTTTTATGCTAATAAAATGTGAATTTAACAGTTTGGCAATCTCGACATTTTCAAATGACTCACGCGCCATCACATGACACCAGTGACAGGTGGTGTATCCTATTGAAAGAAAAATAGCTTTATTTTCTTTTTTTGCTTTTGCAAAAGCCTCCTCACCCCAAGGATACCACTGCACAGGATTATAGGCATGCTGCAACAAATAGGGGCTGGTCTCATGGATAAGGCTATTCGCTTTAAAACCCTGCGCCAGAGCATCGGCCTTTGCCTGCTGCAGATAACTATCTATCGTAAGCTGTTTTAAAGATGGTTCAGCAGCGAATGCTGATAGCATGTAAAAATTCAGAAAAAGTAAAAAAATAACTTTCATGTTTGTGTTTTACCTTAAGAAGCCTTTGAACCTAAAAAAATCAGTTGAATCGTAGCGAGGGTGACTAAGGTGCTGAAGATTAACGACTTTACAGGTTATATTG
>CAZMLD010000126.1:0-6635 GCA_964566975.1 uncultured Thiotrichaceae bacterium
CGGTGAATTTTTTGAATCCACTCCAAGTTGACACTGGGAACCACACCGACAAGCAGATCAACGTGTTTTGCCACATCGGCATCTTCGGTTACCACGCCGCCATGCAGGCCTTCGTAGAACAGGATGTCAGAGTTGGCAGGAATTTCTTCCCAGGGGGTAAACTGGCCGGGGTTGAGGCCATCAAGCGCACCGCCATCCTGGCTCTTTGCGCTATACCGTCCGTCCTTGGACATAAATGCGGCGGCTTCTTCGTCACTGTGCAGGTACAGGCGTTTTTGACCGCCACCGGTTTTTCCATAGGAGTCAAATAACGCTTCCAGTTTATCAAACAGGTTAGCATTGGCACCAAAATGACTAAAATTCTGGTCGCCATTTGCTTCGGCATCGACCATTGCTTGTTTCATTGCGGCGCGGTCATAACGGTGAAAACTGTCCCCTTCGATGATGACAGGGTTGATTTTCTCGTGAATAAAGATCTTTTCAAAGGCGTGTTTTACAGTAGAAGTGCCAGCACCAGACGAGCCAGTGACAACAACAATAGGGTGTTTCTGAGACATAATCAATTCTCCTAAGATTACAAAATTTGGTGTGGCAGGCACTTATTAATGTGCGAGTTATGCTGAGTGCTGCGCTTAAAATGTTCGCTATTCTATCCTTTTTCTACCGATTTTAAAAATCGGGCGAGCTGGATATTTAAAAAGTCGGCTAAAGCTGTGCCTGAGTTATGCTGAGAGCTACTTAGAGCGGTTTTTTCTCATAGATTAAATCCCAGACACCGTGACCCAGTTTGCGTCCACGGCGTTCGAACTTGCTTTCGCAGCGCAAAGCCTGGTTTTTTGCGTAATTGCCAGTGCCTGAGGTATTGCTAAAGTTTGTTGTGGCATCCATTTCTGCCAGCATTTGTTTTGCATAATGCTGCCAGTCTGTTGCCATGTGAAAAAAACCACTGGGCTTTAGCTTTTTAGCGACCAGTTGAATAAACTCAGGGCTGATGATGCGTCGCTTCTGGTGGCGTTTTTTGTGCCATGGGTCAGGAAAAAACAGCTGCAGTTGTTGCAACGAACCGTCGGCAATCTGGTGTGTTAGCACATCAATCGCATCATATCGAATGATTTTGATGTTGTGAATGTTCTCCTGGTTGCTCAGGTGTATTAAATGACCGACGCCAGGCCCATGCACTTCGATACCGATAAAGTTTGTTTCAGGGTAATTTTTTGCCTGTTGCAGTAAGGACTCGCCATTGCCGAAGCCTATTTCAGCGATCACTGCATTTTCATTGTTGAACAGGTTATTAAAAGATAAAAGCTGTTCGGAAAAATCAATGCCATAAGTTTGCCAGTGCGTATCGAGCGCCTGTTGTTGAGCGCTAGTGACGCGCCCCTGACGCAAGACAAAGCTTCTTATCGGGCGGTGTTTTTTGCTGCTGAGCTCATGTTGGCTGTTGTCGAGCTGTTTTTGTTGCGTATTTTTAGCCTGCATCGCTAGAAAAAAGTCCCGTCAATCGGTGACGATGCAGAAGCAAAACGTTTTCTTGGCATGCGTCCAGCAAGGTAGGCTTCACGCCCACCTTCGATGGCTTTTTTCATGGCAGAGGCCATCAACACCGGTTTTTGTGCGGCGGCAATGGCGGTATTCATCAAAATGCCGTCACAGCCCAGCTCCATGGCGATGGCGGCATCTGAAGCGGTGCCAACACCGGCATCAACCAGTATCGGTACGCTGGCGTTTTCGATAATGGTCAGAATGTTATAGGGGTTGCGTATGCCTAGGCCAGAGCCTATGGGCGCGGCGAGTGGCATCACCGCAACACAGCCAATATTTTCCAGCTCTTTGGCAATAAGCGGGTCGTCATTGGTATAAACCATCACATCAAAACCGTCATCGACCAGTATTTGAGCGGCTTTTAGGGTTTCGACGGTATCAGGGAACAGGGTTTTTTCATCACCCAGCACTTCCAGCTTGACCAGCTTGTGACCACCTAATAATTCACGGGCAAGTTTGCAGGTGCGTACCGCGTCATCGACGGTATAACACCCTGCCGTGTTGGGTAACAGGGTATACTTATCAATCGGCAGTTCATCCAGTAAATTGGGTTGGTCAGGGTGCTGCCCGATATTGGTGCGTCGAATGGCGATGGTTATAATTTGAGCGCCACTGGCTTCCAGTGCCAGCCGGGTTTCTTCGTTGTCTTTATATTTGCCCGTGCCAACTAATAAACGTGAAGTATAGGTATTGCCAGCAATCACCAGTGGCCGGTCGAGTTTTGTCTCAGTCATTATAAATTGAACCGTAAAATTTGCATGTAAAGCGGCTTATTGTACTTGATTTGATTGGCAAAGGCGTCGTCTTGCGCTTGCAAAAAAAACTAAACGCTGCCGCCGCCTATGGCCTGGACTATTTCCACTTTATCGTTTGCCTGTAGTATTTGTGTGCTGAAATGGCTACGTGAAACAATTTGTTGATTAACCTCGACAGCAAGGCGTTTGTTGCTCATGTCTAGGCTTTGCAGCAGTTGGGTTATGCTTATGCTGTTATCGATTTGCTGATTTTCGCCGTTTAGAATGATGTTTATCATTAAGGTATTCCCGAGTGGTATCGTTTATTTAGGTTCAATTCATCGCCGTTGTTCTGTAGTATAAAGCAACGTTATATGAAACATTTCTTATGCCATGAAAATAAAAAAACAGAATAATGCCTGATTGTATTATTGTCGGTGGAGGCATTATAGGTCTGTTAACCGCACGTCAATTATTTTTAGAAGGTGTTGATGTGCTGTTGCTGGAAAAAGGCTCACTGGGTGGTGAGTCATCCTGGGCGGGCGGCGGTATAATTTCGCCGCTTTACCCTTGGCGATACAGTGATGCGGTTAATGTTCTGAGTGAACGCAGTAAAAAAATTTACCCCAGCCTAATAAAAACCCTGTTGGATGAAACAGGCAGTGACAGCGAGTTGATTACCAGCGGTTTGTTTACCGTCACCGAGCAGCAACAGGAAATTATGCACTGGGCAAAAACATGGTCGGTTGCTGCCCGTTTTATTGATGATAAAAAAATCATCCGCAACATCGAAAGTCGGGTGGGTGATGCGGTGGCTAAAGGCATATGGATGCCAGATATCATGCAGGTGAGAAATCCAAAGCTGGTTAGTGCTTTAAAAGCATCGTTTCAGCATCATGCCATTCCTTATTCTGAACACGTTGAAGTTGAAGAAATAATAACGGAAAATAACAAAGTATCCGGGGTTAGAACAAAAAATAAAACATGGCTAGCGGATAAAGTCATCATCGCAAGCGGTGCCTGGAGCGCACAATTTAGCGTCACCCAAGCATCGGTTAATATTGTTCCTGTTAAAGGTCAGATGATCATGTACAAAGGTGAACCAGGATTAGTGAAGCGCATCGTTCTGTCCGAAGGGCATTATATTATCCCGCGCAAAGATGGACGAATACTGGCGGGTAGCACTCTGGAAAAAAAAGGTTTTGATAAAAGTATTTCTGCAACAGCGCTGGCGGCGTTACATCGTAGTGCCATTGAGTTAGTGCCGCTACTAGACGAACTTAGCATCGAAAGACAATGGGCAGGGTTAAGGCCTGGCACCGAGCAAGGCATTCCGTATGTTTGCCAGCACGATAAATTTGCCGGTTTGTATATCCATGCTGGGCATTTTAGAAACGGCATTGTGTTGGGCGCGGCCACGGCAGAATTAATGGCCGATATCATCCTGCAACGCAAAACCTGGTGTGATCCTTCGCCCTATACCATGTGTGCAGCGCATTAAAGCCTTTGCTGCCCCGAGCAGAGAGCCTGAAAAAAGAAGGAACGCACTGTTGCACTAGGAGCTTGTCCGAGAATAGAGCGTACACGATTCAAGAGAATTGCCGGAATAGCTCCAACTGGTAGAGCAAGTCACTCGTAATGACGAGGTTCGCGGTTCGATCCCGCGTTCCGGCACCAAAAAAGCAAGTAATGATTAATGCCTACTTTCCCGCTTTATGTTATTCGCTGGTTATTAGAAATTAGGTTTAACCGGGGCGGCATTATACATGGCAACACTGGACATAATTTCTTCTTTGGCATCATCAATATCACCCCAGCCCTCAACACGAACCCATTTGCCTTCGTCCAGATCTTTGTAGTGCTCAAAAAAGTGGGCTATTTGATCCAGCAGCATGGGCTGCATGTCGTCCATGGTTTTAGCCGAACGGTAGGACTTACATAGTTTGTCGATCGGCACGGCAAGTATTTTGGCATCGTCACCGGATTCATCCGTCATTTTCAACACGCCAATAGGGCGACATTGAATAACCGAGCCAGAAATTAACGGTACGGGGGTAGTGACCAGCACGTCAACTGGGTCGCCATCTTTGGATAAGGTGCGAGGTACATAACCGTAATTGCAGGGGTAATGCATGGCCGTACTCATAAAACGGTCAACAAACATGGCACCGGTATCTTTATCAACCTCGTATTTGACGGGTTCGCTCAGCGCGGGTATTTCGATGATAACGTTAATTTCCTCAGGGATCTTGTCACCTGAATTGACTCTGTCTAAATTCATAGTATTGTTTTTTATGTAGTGAAAAGTGCGTATATTATAGTTTGCTGATACTAATAACACCACTTATCTGTAATAAACCGCAGCTTGTCAGTAACGGCTGGCAAATCTGCAAAACTGGTCTTAAATTACACTTATGAAAAAGAAAGTCGTGACAAAACATGCTGGGTTTACCTTAATAGAACTGATGGTGGTGCTGGCGATTGTGGGTATCCTCATCATGGTTGGAGTGCCACAGCTACAAACCTTTATGCAGGGCAATCGTCTGGTGGCTTCTACCAATGAGTTGCATTCAGCTTTGCACATTGCACGTAGTGAAGCCATTAAGTTAAATTCCAGCGTTAGTATGTGTACCAGCGATGACAGTGAAACCTGCTCAGATGATAACAATTGGGCAAATGGCTGGATTGTTTTTGCTGATGCGAATGGCGATATGGCTGGTGCTGATGCCGCCTGTACTGCCGCCGATATAGTCGGCAGGGCTAATTGTTTATTGCGTGTTCATGAAGGTTTTAATGCTGCCCAGTTGACCATATCGGGGCTAAATAACAATACCGATCAAAATTTTAACAGGCTGGCATTTTCTTCAAGAGGTTTGCCGGAGGACAACAATGGCGCTGGGTTATTCGCAAATTTCAGCCTCTGTCGGCTTGATGTCGGTGTTGGCATCATCGACAGTCGATCTGTGATATTAGGTCTGCCAGGGCGGGCACGAGTTTCAGATAATGCGGTGATTACATGTCTATAATAAAACCATTAAACACAAAGCTTTCAGCCAGAAACAGGCAAGGTCATGCTTGTAAACGTGATGGTTATAAACCTTATGGTTCTAATCGCCACCGTTTTTACCAGAAAAACCGTGGTTTTACCCTGTTGGAAGCATTGATTGGTTTCCTGGTTCTATCCATCGGCATGTTAGGTATCGCTTCGTTACAGGCAGTGTCGCTGAAAGCCGGTAAAAGTGCGGTATACGGCTCGGTAGCAATGATGAAAGTCGGCGAATTATTTGAAAGTATGCGGGTTAACTCCACCGCATTAGCTGTTTATGCCAACGCTGGCAATGGTGCTGATAATGGTTGTACAGACGGATTTAACTGTACCGCAGCACAGTTGGCAGAGGATGATGTGTTCTGGTGGAATCAGAATTTAACCGCAGGTTTACCTGTCAGAGCAAGCACTACGACTAATGTTGTACTGCTTCCCTTGATTGCTGGAGGCTCGTTGTCAAGTATGCGAACGGTAACAATTACGGTGAGCTGGCTGGAGCGAGATCAGAATGTTGGCGGTGGTGAAAGTGTGGCAAGAAACTATACCGCTTCAGCAAGCATTTGTACGGCAGTGCCATGTTAGGCAAGCAGGTTTTTATGAAAAAAAGCACAACAATGAAAAATGGGCAGGCTACTCGCTTTTCTCAGACATTTTCGCGGGGCTTTTCGCTCATCGAGTTAATGGTGGCGATGGTTGTGGGGCTTATCATTGTCGGCGGCGTATTTTCATTACACACCACCACGCAAAAAACCCAACGCGCCAATGAAGCGCAAATGGATATGGTCGCCGATGCACGATTTGCTATTGAATTGATTTCTTATGATCTGCGTCATGCCGGCATGTGGGGAGGCACCAACAGAGATGGTTTGATTGAGTGTCGATCAATTGACGATGACGATGACGATGATTGTGAGGTCTCAATAGCCGGTGAAACATTGCCGGAAGATGTCATTGTTATTAACGATTGCGCTATAGGTGATGATGACCGAGTTTGGGCTTATGATTTGAGTCAACCTGTTTTTGCCACTGATGGCACAGTTGGCAACCCTTATGCTAATACCTGTATTCCAGGTAATGAAGGTCATGTGGCAGGCACGGATATACTGGAAATACGCTATGCAGCGGGTACGCCACCAGCCGTTCTGCTTGCAAACCAGTTATACATTCGCAGTAACTTCATCAACGGCCGAGTATTTGTTGGCAATACAGCGCCACAGCTTAATTTTAATGATAGTTTGCAGACAACTAACAACCACACACTTCATGCTTTTGCTTATTACATCAGCGATTTTACCGATGCCCCAGATGATGGC
>CAZMLD010000127.1:0-6579 GCA_964566975.1 uncultured Thiotrichaceae bacterium
CAATATAATGACTATGCACATAACCACTAAGAGCTTGTCCGAGAACAGATAACCTACTGCAAACGCCATGCCTGCGTGCTGAAAACGAGCTAAAACGCTTTATTGCACCAGTGCATTCAGGTCAAAAATTGGCAACAAAATACCCAGCACAATAAGCAGAACCATAATGCCCATGGTTAAAATAATGACCGGTTCTAAAATACCGACAATATAGGCGATCAAGGTTACCTGTTCACGCTCTAACTGCACCGATGCTCGCTCCAGCATCTCTTCTAATTTACCGCTATTTTCACCACTGGCGATGAGTTGCAAGGTCATGGGTGGAAATAGTTTGCTGTGATCCAGCGCGTTTTTAATCCCTCGGCCTTCTCTGACACTGTCGGTAGCCTGCAAGATGGCTTCACGCATAGGCAGGTTGGCCACCACTTTTGCTGAAATTTTCATGGCTTCGACCACCGCTACGCCACTGCCAGTCAGAATACTAAAGGTACGGGTAAACATCGCTGCGTTCAAACCACGCACCAGACGCTGAATTAACGGCAAGTGAAATAAAAACCGATGGTATTTCATGACAAAAGCTGGGCGAGTCATTAATACCTGAAAACCAATAACCATGGCAATGATAACCAGCAGCATAAGCATCCCGTAAGCGGCGACAAAATCACTCATTACGATCAGACTGATAGTCAGCCCGGGCAATGTCTGGCCGGTATCTTCAAACACGGAAACCACCTGCGGTACGATGCTGGTCATCATAAAAACCACGATGGCCACCGCAAACAAGGATAAAAAGGCAGGGTAAATGAGTGCCTGACGGACTTTCCCTTGAATTTCCTGGCGACTTTCGGTGTAATCAGCCAGCCTTTCCAGTACCGTATCCAGATGCCCCGACTGCTCACCAGCATCGACGGTAGCACGGTATAATTCAGGAAATACTTTCGGGTAATCAGCCAGCCCGACGGCCAGTGAATGGCCTTCCAGCACACGCGAACGTATCGCAAACAACATGCTTTTTATGCGTGGTTTCTCTGCCTGGCTGGCAACCGCTGCCAAGGTTTCATCTAACGGCAATGCTGCCTGAATCAAGGTCGCCAGCTGTCTGGTTAATAATGCCAGCTCAGTCGTGCTGATGCCTCGTTGAAACAATGGCGAGGTTGCCGAACTGCGGCTGCGTTTACTTTGTGCTTTTTGATGACTTTCGGTTATTTCCAGTGTCATCAATCCTTTGTCACGAAGTGTCTGGCGCACCTGGCGAGCGGTATCGCCTTCAATGACGCCCTTTTTCTCCTTGCCTTTTGCATCCAGTGCAATGTAGTCGAAAGCGGCCATCAGCGAAAATTAAAGAGCTTACAGGCGGCTGCCTTTACTCTTGTTTGTATGTTTGTCAGTGTTTCATTGTTCATTGCCTGGAAAATACCTCAGTCGTCCCGACTAACACGCAACACTTCTTCCAGCGACGTATTGCCCGCCAGTATCATACGTTTACCATCCTGCCCCAAACTGGTGGAAATAGTACGCGCGTAGTCTTCCATCACCTGTTCACCCGTTCCTTCATGAATCATTTTTTGTAACTGCTGGTCTATGGGAATAAATTCATACAGACCGCTACGACCAATGTAACCCAGATGATTACACTGACTACAGCCTTTTGCGCTGTAAATAATCGTACCATCGTTGTCCTGCATGCCTAACCATTCACGCTCTTTTTCAGTTATTTCATGTGGCTGTTTACAGTGCGAACACAGGTTTCTGACTAGGCGCTGCGCCATCACGCCAATTAAGCTGGAAGCAAGCAGAAATTGTTCTACGCCCATATCTCGTAGCCGAGTAATGGCACCGATGGCACTGTTGGTGTGCAGAGTCGACAGCACCAGATGGCCAGTCAAGCTGGCCTGCACCGCTATTGATGCAGTTTCGATATCACGAATTTCGCCAATCATAACCACATCAGGATCCTGCCGTAAAATCGAGCGTAAGCCTCGGGCAAAGGTCATATCCACTTTTGTGTTGACCTGGGTTTGTCCGATGCCATCAATATAATATTCAATCGGGTCTTCCACAGTGAGGATGTTACGTGACTTTATATTAAGAATGGTTAAGCCAGCATACAGTGTGGTCGTTTTACCTGAGCCAGTTGGCCCTGTCACCAAAATAATGCCGTGTGGTTTATGCAGCAACTGATGGAAACTGTCATGCACTACACGCGACATGCCCAGCTGTTTAAGATCTAGCCGTCCCGCCTGCTTATCAAGCAGGCGCATAACCACACGTTCACCGTACCCAGAAGGCAGGGTTGAAACGCGCACATCGACACCACGACCCGCTATTCGTAGCGATATACGACCATCCTGAGGCAAACGTTTTTCTGCGATGTCGAGTTTTGCCATGACTTTAATGCGCGAGATGACCATTGGCGCAATATTACCCGGTGGCTGCAGTATTTCACGTAACATACCATCGACTCGAAAGCGAATACGCAAATGATTTTCAAAGGGTTCGATATGCACATCCGAGGCATTGACTTTGATGGCTTCACTTAACAACGCGTTAATTAAACGGATAATCGGTGCATCATCATCCGCTTCCATCAGATCTTCTGGCTCCAATGTTTCCGCCAGCTCATCCAGATCCAGCTCTTCACCTACGCCTTCCATCATCGCCATGGCTTGGTCACTGCCCTGCTCGTAGGTCTGCGCCAATAAGGCAGCAAACGATTCTTCTGCAATTGGGCTTAGAGAAAGTTTTCGGCGAGTAATACGGGAAACTTCAGCAATGATGATGGGATCAGGCAAATCACGGTGTAATAAATTAACATGGGTTTCATCAATCTGTCCGATTAACACACCGTGGCGTTTGGCAAAGACATAGGGCAATATCTGCGCCGTCAGTGGTGGCGCTGCTGCGGCAAACACATCCTGTGATTGGTGTTCACCGTTGGCGACACCATCACTGCTGGCTGCTGTTCTGGCAGCCGATGTACTGGCATTAGAAGAAACCATCATCATCCCAGTCAGAAAAATCATTAACCGCAGGCATAAGTTTTACCTGAGACTTATTGATGGTTTGCCTCGAGCGGTCTAACTGTTCGATGGGTGGTAATTGTGGTGCTGCCCCATCTAATAAACCAAAACGCTGCCTCTCTTTATCATATGGCTCACTTTCGATGCCGCGCAGGTAACTGTATTTTTCGTTGGTGACAAATGCTGCGTCTCTGTGGTCACGCAGGATACTGGGGCGCAAGAAAACCATTAAGTTTTCTTTACTTTTTGTGGTGGTTTGATTACGAAATAAAAAGCCGATTAATGGAATATCACCCAGCAGCGGTATTTTGCTTTCACTGTCGGTCACTTGTTCCTGAATTAAACCGCCTAAAATTAGGATACCACCATCATCGACTAACACCGTGGTTTTAATCGAACGCTTACGCGTAGAAATACCCGCGCCTGTCGTACCTGGAATAACACTGGAAGTCTCCTGCTCTAGCACCAGTTTAATGGTATCACCATCATTAATCTGGGGCGTGACTTTGAGCGTCAAACCAACATCCTGGCGCTCAATCGTCTGGAAAGGGTTTTGCTGATCGGTCGTCCCTGCACCCGTAAAAGTACCGGTAACAAAGGGCACATTCTGCCCGACAATTAACTCGGCTTCTTCGTTGTCTAGGGTCACAATCGTGGGTGTAGACAAAATATTGGTGTTGGTATCATTTTGCAGGGCGCGTAATAACAGACCGTAGCGTGCGCCAGAGCTGGCAACCGTGCCAACACCCAATGACAAACCTGATGGTACTGAGGTCAGGTTTTGCCCACCCAGAACCGCGCCTAGTATGGCATCAATACCGGCAAAATTACTCACCACCGCTGGTAACGTATTACTGTCCGATTGTGAGCCATCAATTGCCACGCCAACCCCCAGATCTTTTGACTTACTGACTGTAATTTCAGCAATAATGGCTTCGATTAATACCTGCGCCCGTCGAATATCCAGTTGCCGGATCACCGATCTTATATTCTTTATAGTATTGCTATCAGCGCTAATAATTAGCGCATTGGTGTCTTCATCGGCTTGGATAATGGCGTGTTGGCTGACGATGCCAGCAGACCCGGCTTTGGCTGCGGCGGCGGCTGTTGCAGCACCGGTTTTTGCACTGGGGTCTTTTAAGCCATTTAATATTTTCGCTAGGTTCTCTGCCTTGGCATATTTCAGGTAAATCACGTGTGTATTGCCGCCGCCATCTTCTAACTGCGTATCCAAATAGCTGATAGTTGCGCGAATTTTCATCCGTGAAGCACGGTCACCCGTTGCCAGAATACTGTTGGTACGAACATCGGCAGCTAGCCTTAGTTTTCTACTGGCATCCTTGGCTGAACCCGCATTTAGTGAATTTAAAAGCCTCACCATTTCAACCGCAGAGGCATGTTGTAGTGGAATAATTTCCAGTTCATCGCGGTCAGGACGGTCAACGCCACGAATCACTTTTAACAACCGTTTAATGTTGCCCGCATGGTCGGTAATAATTAAGGTATTACTCGGATTGTAAGCCGCCAAATGCCCTTGCTGAGGGATTAACGGTCTTAATATTGGCACTAACTGTGATGCAGGGACATGGTTCAGGCGAATAATTCGGGTGATCAATTCATCGCCCGTGTGTGTCCCATCTGTTGTTACCAGTGGCAACGGCCCCTGTTTGGCATTAACCGCTGGGACAATTTTTATTATCGAGCCGGTTGGTACGGCAGCATAACCATGCACCTGTAACACAGAAAGAAACACTTCATATACCGCTTCTGGTGATAATGTATTGGCTGAAATCACCGTGACTTTGGCTTTCACTCGTGGATCAATAATGAAATTCTTACCAGTGAATTTAGAAACGGTGCTAATCAATGCGCGAATATCTGCATCTTTAAGATTAAGTGTAATTTCATCAGCCAGGGTCGGCATTGACACCAACAATGACAATACCATGGCAAGCAATAATTTATGCCGATAGCGTGTTCGTGGCTGCTGCCGTGCGAACACTAAACGGACGAGCATTAATAGTCTAACAAGGGTCATATAAAATTCCTGAGGTCTCGTAACTTAAACGGCAACTATTCAGCCTATTCCCTAACAGGCTGCTGATTTTCTCTTCATGTGGCACAGCACTACATTAAAGCCAGCCTCAATGAGCTGTTAACCGATGGTTAACAGCGCATTGAGTCGCTGTTTTTACTGTAATGAAATATTAAGTGGAACGTCAGCACCATTACGCCTTACCACGATATTTAAATTTCTGGCGGTACTTAACTGGCGCAAAGCATTAATGGCATTTTGTGGTTTATCTAGCCTGATACCATTAATCTGCACAATAATATCACTGCTCTGTATTCCCAGTTCTGCAAGCAACTGACCTTTTTTCTGTGGCTGTAAGCGATAACCAATCTGTCTGCCACGCTCTTTAACCACTACGGGCAAGGCATAATCACCAAAGGACATCGGGTTTTTTAATATATTCCTTCTTATCTCTTTTAGCGCTGCGGCCGGTGATCTTGCGCGCCCTGATAAGGATGACCGGTGACCCGCTGGCAACGTCAGACCATCAATACCACTGATTTTTTGCAACTTTAAGGTTTCCAGCCTGCCGTTACGCTCAAGCACCACATATTCAGGATGGATTTCTTTAATTAATACACCACCCGGCATTTTATCACCGACACTAAAAATATCTTCTCTGCCGGAGCGACCCTGCGCAATAATCGCGCTGGCACGAGACATCGGCTGTGTCGCCAGCACACCTTTCAGAGTGAGATTAAGCCTGGTTACTGGCGCTTTGACCGATGTCTGCACCACCGCTTTGTCACTCACACCAAAAATATTCGCTGCCGTTAACTGGTTAAAGCTGTTTTGCTGCGCCTGAGTGCTTACTTGGGCGCGATTTTGCTGTGCCACTGGTATGTTGATCTGGTCATCTTGCGGTACAAGCAACCAGGTAACGTTAACCAGTAACCAAGCACAAACTACAACCAGTATCAAACTCACAATAGCGGCCAGCCGCTGGTTTAATTGTTGTAACACAACGGGGTTGTTTAGTTGCGTAATCAGTGTCTTAGCCCTTTGTTGACGAGATTATCTTAAAAAGTATAGAATAACGAATTCTAGCAGTGTCCAGCCGCAGTTGCAGGCTAATCTTTTAATATTGTCAGCTAAATTGATAAGGTGGCTTTAACCTAGAAAAATCGGTTGGGCGCGAAAAAAACGCATAAGGTATTGGCGTGCATGGTAAATCAGAAAAACGCGTAGTCACCTTACTGGTGATGAGCGCTTTTTCTGGTTTGCCAGGTGCGTCAATAGCTTGCGTGGACTTTTGCGATCCAACTGATTTTTCTAGGTTTAACGCTCTGCCTTGCATAAGGGGTCTCTGGTTAAGTCTGGGTCGAACAGGTTGTGATTAAAACATCCTGTTTCCGCGTAACATGCCGGCTCATGAACTGAATCATAGCCTCCTTATGACTCCCAATATAAAATATCGTTCGCAAAATATTGCCGCTCGCGTTTCACTCTGCTCTGGCTGCGCTCAGTTCCGACAGAAACGATAAA
>CAZMLD010000128.1:0-6560 GCA_964566975.1 uncultured Thiotrichaceae bacterium
TTCTTAGCTGCACAAAAGTCACTTATAGATGGGTGATCGGGAGGGCTGAGATGCTATGTAAGGCTTTGGGTAATAGCCTAAAAACCATATCTGTGTTCACTCCAACTGAACCAGCCGTCACCCGAAAAGTAGGTAACCGTCAGTTCAGATTTGAAAGCGATATTTAGATGGTATCGTTAATAAGACATCACACGCACACCGTCTTCATACATCGCATCAAAAATTGTCAATGAAGATGTTATTTTGACACCATCAATTAAATCCGCCTGTGTCAGCCCCTGAAATACAGCGCAGGTTTTACATAGATAAACCGCACCGCCATCTGCAATAACATCCTGCAACAACTCGCGCGGTGTTTTTCCTTTTGCTGGAAAGATGTTCTGCCCGCCTTTTTTAACAGGGTAAAGCGCCGCATTCGCACCAAGAACAACAGTAACCTGTGCACCCTTTTTTACCGCACTATGCGCTAATATCAGCCCCATGCCTGCCTCCACTACATCGGCTGATTTAACGATAACAACTAATTTTTTACCTTCCATCGGCTTGTCAACGCTAGCAATGACGCTAGTCGCAGTAAAGGCAAACATTAATAGAACATAAGGTAAGATTTTTTTCATATTTTTTTCCTAAATCAATCAAATTTAAAGTTTAAAAATAACATTGAACCAGCAACAGCAAGGCGCATCCTGTGCTTGTTACGCACGGCTATTAACTGAATTTCTAGTTATGTGTTGTTGCGTTTATAACGCCAACGCTAGTAGAACGATTGAACGACCTTTTTGATTGCATTAATGGCTAAAAAAATCACAGATAACAGGGTTTCTTGTATCACATCATCTGATTTTCTACCAGCAACGATTTACCGTCACTCGGGTGATTCTGGCAAATCTGTCATCGCAAACAACAACCCCTTTTCTACCCAAATTTTCACCTTCATACCTTTCACATAAATAGTGACAGGGGCTTCGCCTTCTTCTAACAAGGGCATGTTTTCAAATATATCTTTTCTGAATTCAGTTTGATACAGGCTTTGTATGATGTTTGAACTGGGTTTTTTTAGTATAAATTGTGCAGCCGTTATGCCCTGCAATGAACAATAACGAGCCCCCATTAATTCAAGCCCGAGGTCACTAACCAGACGACTATTCATCGGTAAGAAGTCCAATTTCGTGAAGTAATTTCTGATCTCTTCTATGTTACTGGTTTCAATTTCCATCGGCTTCAGCTTGAGGTGATTGGTAACAACTTCTAAGGCAATTCTTTCTTGCACATTTCCCCGTTCAATGACCAGTGGTGTCAACAAAAACACCAGCAGAAAAGCTGCCACCGCTGCAATGCTAACGAAAGCGAATGTTGATTTTTTCTGAGTACACGCTGGCTCTCTCTGCGGCGAAAGTGATTCAAGTTTTTGCAATTGATCGTCTGTTAATGCATATGACTCAAGATGTTGCTGTACCGATTGCTTCAATGGCTTATTCATGCAGATCACCTCCAGAGATACCGTCTGCTACCGCCTTTGTTTCTGATGTTGATTCAATTTTTTTCCTTAAACGATAAATACGTGATAATACGGTGCCTCTTGGCACATTGAGTGCTGTGGATATTTCCTTAGCAGTCATCTCTTCTATCGCCCAATAATAGAGAATCTCTCTTTCGAATGGGTCAAATTTTTCCCACAATATTTCTAGTTCTACTTGTGCCAGTACCGTTTCTTCCAGTGATGCTACGTCGATAGCAATGGCATTTTCTTCATCAAAACTTTCTTCTGGAAAACGCTTTAATCTACGGTATTCATCAATAAATCGATTTCGTATTATTGTGCGTACATAAGCCATAGAAGCATTTTTCTTATGCTCAAACGAGTTACCGCTGGATTGATTACTCAAGTATTTTTCAAGTGCATATTGCAGTAAATCATAAGCGTCGTCCTGACTGTTGCACAAGGTACAGGCATAGCGAAACAGTTTTTGTAAACTTTCCCTGTCAAATAGTTTTGTGTTATTCATATTATTTAATGCCAGTAATCCATCTATTTGCAATCAGCATCGGCAAAATTACATCCACATCACAGTCTATAGTGTCGATGACTTCCTGTAATGACTGATGCTTAACAAAGGCATGAAGTAGCTGGTATTCACCATCATTAATCACCTGAACCATCGGTGTGTTTTCTCCACGGTGTATTAGCAGGTACTGGGTTTTTGATGTTGCCCGAACAGAATTACAGGAAACATCGAGCTGTTGATAATTATTCATCCATATTTCATAAATTGGTGTTTGAAAAGCCAGCACAGCCAGTGATTCACTCAGCCGAAAAAAAACCGGTTGTTCTTTTTTTATTCTGTTTTCAAATAATGCAAAATCAAATACTGGGTCATCGTCAGCGTAATAAGCGGCATGAAATAAAAATTCAAGTCTGGCAAGATCGGCTAAATAGTGATACGCCTGCGTTAATCGCCCTGCGTTAATAATTGAAGCCAGGTGTGATGAGAAGTCCGCACCATAATTATTCAGATCAGCTGTACCGAATACATCGGCATCGACAAAAGTTTTTGCCATTGAATGAAACACTTCATCACCCAGTATATTTTTACATGCCGGATATATCGCTGCTAGTGCATTCACTCGCGAACCACGTGTATTGTTTTTATAGATATCGAGCGCAAGCTGTGGCGAGATTTTCGACGATGGTTTTATTTTTTTAACAAACGCTTTTTTTTCTTCCCATGTTGGTCTGGCTAATACAGCGGCGAACTGGGCAATATGCTGTTGCAGGTGCATTAACACGATACCGCTTGATCGATTTTTTTCTGGTGACAGGAGATCATTTTTTCTGCCCGTGCCATTTCAGCAAACAGAATATCTAACGGTGGAATATCATTATCCCACTCAATCAATACCGGTATGCTGTTACCATGTTGTAAATAATAATCGAACAACGCCCACACTGGTTTGCTCACACAATTATTGTGCGCATCAATTAGATAACTTTTTTTATCTTCAAAACCCGCGAGATGAATTTCACCGACAGCATCCATGGGTATCGTATCAATAAATTTTTTTGCGCTAAAACCATGATTAAATTCATTAACGTAGGCATTGTTAATGTCCAACAAAATGCCACAACCAGTACGACTCACCAATTCAGCCAAAAATTCTGCTTCATTCATTTCAGAACGTTCAAACAGTAAATAAACGGACACATTTTCAACTAATAACTTTCTTCCTAGATAATCCTGCACCTCATCAATGCGAGTACAGACATGGTGCAAAGATTCACTGGTATATGGGATGGGCAATAGATCGTTAAAATGATGACCACCGTGCTGCGTGAAACACAGGTGGTCAGAAATTAACACTGGGCTGTATTCATCAACCATGCGTTTTATGGTGGCAAGATATTTTTTATCAAGCGCATCAACACCCGCTAATGATAAACCAACACAGTGAAAACTAACGGGATAATGATGACGAACAGCAGCCAGTTGCCGTGGTATCAGACCGCCTTGGGCAGTGTGATTGTCCAGCAATACTTCAAACCACGGCACTGCTGGTTGTTGCTCAATAATCTGCTCGATATGTGCCGAGCGTAACCCCAAACCAACCGCATTTTTCGGCAAAATAACTGGCTGCCCACTCATCATTATTTTGCCGGTTTAATCGCTGCGACAAATCCACCGGTAATTTTTGTACATGTTCCCTTTGGTACATACACCCACTCATTGTCGTCATTGTCTATTTTTGCCTGACCAGCACATTTATGCTTACCATCCAGAGCACCACAATCATTCATGCCAATTTTTGCTATGCCAGCACACTTTTCCCACTGTTTCGGGTTGTCTGGTACTGCGTAGACACTGCTGGCTAACATGGCTGCGCTAATAGCCATGACACCGGCTAACGTTGTTTTGAGTAACTGTTTTTTGTCTTTCATCGTAACCTCTCGATTCTTCTCATTTAAGGAGTCGCTGATTAAGGCACAAATATTCATGCCTTATTCCAAAGACGAATGAGACAGCAATATGATTGCGTTCAATGGAAATATCGAGCAATAATGTCATTACGTCTGTTTTTAGTCGTTATCACTACTACTCTGAAAAGGATGAGGCACGGTGAACACAGCCACACTCGGCCGAGTGCATTGCCTCGTGGTATACACGCACCCAGTTAGCCGAGCCACAGTGCAAAAACATAGTTTTGTCAGCTCACACTCGATTCGGTTTTTTTAGCTGTTTTACGCAGCTTAAATGACAGTCATGTATGGCTTTGTTAATGACATCAATAACGTTAGGACGTGGAAAGGAAATACGCCACGCTAGGGCAACCGTACGCATCGGCACTGGGGGTGTAAACCGCCTGATGGTTAGTAAATGCGGCGAATAGGCGTGCCGCCCAGCCGCAGTACAGGGCAAAACGGTGATACCTAAACCTGAAACCACCATGTGGCGAATAGTCTCTAGCGAACTGCCCTCTACCGCATGTGCCAAATCGCCTTCTAAGCCTGGTTTTGGGATACATGCAGGGCAAGCATCCAGCACATGATCTCTAAAACAGTGACCCTGGCCTAGCAACAATACATTTTCGGTTTCTAGTATTTTTGAATTAATACTCTTTCGTGACGTTAACGGGTGTGAGCCAGGCAACAAAACAACAAAGGGTTCATCATAAAGTGCCTGCGTTACGATGCCGCTCTCTACATAGGGCAATGCGATAATGATGACATCAAGCTCGCCACGTTTAAGTTTTTCAGTCAACACGGCGGTAAAATTTTCTTCAACAACCAGCGGCATTTCAGGTGCCACGACACGAAGTAGCGGTATCAGCTCTGGATATAAATAAGGCCCAATGGTATGAATAGCACCGATACGTAGTGATCCGGAAAGCTGGTTTTTACCCTGCAGGGCAAGCTGTTTGATATTATCGGCAGACTCCAGCGTTTGCTGCGCCTGCTGTACGATACGCGCGCCAACAGGCGATAATGATATTTCATTGCTGCCACGTTCAAAAATGGTAACGCCTAGTTCTTTTTCCAGTTTTTTGATGGCGACGCTAAGCGTCGGCTGGCTGACAAAACAGGCCTTGGCCGCTCGGCCAAAATGTTGCTCACGTGCAACGGTGACGATATAACGCAATTCAGTCAGTGTCATGGATTCAGTTTATCGCATTTTAATCATAGGGATCTTTGTACCAGTAATCTCTACTAAAAACAGCTCTAATTAATATGTGCTGAATTGCGAGCAGAAATCTAATCCAGCACGTGAGAAATTAGACCATCCGCCAGCTTGGGCTCAAACCAAGTGGATTTTGGTGGCATCACTTCACCGGCATCGGCTACTGCCATTAACGCTTCCATGCTGGTTGGGTAAAATGAAAAAGCGATGGCCATTTCTCCGCTATTGACGCGTTTTTCCAGCTCATTCAAACCACGTATGCCACCGACAAAATCAATACGGGTATCGGTGCGTTGATCGCTAATACCGAGCACAGGTGCAATCAAATTATCGGCCAGCAGGCTAACATCCAGTGATGCGACTGGATCGTCCGGCACTCGTTCAGCATTAATGTTCAGACGATACCACTGACCATCAAGATACATGCCAAACTCCGTGGCTTCTCTTGGCTTGACTGCCTCAGATTCTTCTGTAAGGCTAAATGCTGTTTTTATTTTCTCCAGCAATTCATCTTTACTTAAACCGTTTAAGTCTTTTATTACGCGGTTATAATCCAGAATATTCATCTGCTTATGCGGGTAGATAACCGACAGAAAGTAATCGCTGTTATTATCGCCCTGCTGATTCTCGTTACCTGCCTTTGTCTTTGCGATTCGTGACGCTGAGGCAGAACGATGATGGCCGTCAGCAATATAAATGGCTTCCATCGCCTCAAAACCCGTACTGAGTTTTTCGATGGCATCGTCATCATCAATTTTCCAGAAAGTATGGCGCACACCATCATCTGCGGTTTCATCGACCAGCGGTATTTGCTCTGTCACCTGAAACAAAATAGCATCTATTTTTGGCTCAGATCGGTACGCTAATAGTACCGGCCCAGTTTGAGCATTTAGTGCTTCAATCTGACGCACACGGTCGTCTTCTTTTGCCGGTCGGGTGAACTCATGCTTACGAATGCGGTTGCTGTCGTAATCCACCACCGAGGCCGCTGCCACCAGACCGACCTGCGAATGCTCGCCCATAATCAAACGATAAACGTAATAACAGGGTTTATCTTCCCGTATTAAAATACCTTCATCCAGCATTTTCTGTAAGTTTTCAGCTGACTTCGCATAAACCGCTGGATCATAGGGATCGACATCTTCCGTCAGGTCAATTTCGGCTTTAGAAATATGTAGAAAGCTCCAGGGACGATCGGCAGCACGCTCACGCGCCTCAGCAGAATTTAAAACATCATAAGGCGGTGCAATAACTTCGTTGGCGCGTTCGGGTAAAGGGCGCAGGCCGGCAAAAGGTTTTATTAAGGGCATGATTACCTCGATTATTTTTTCGTTGATTAATTTTTTAGAATTATACAATATCTTGCGCCAAGCTAACTCATAAAAGGTC
>CAZMLD010000129.1:0-6553 GCA_964566975.1 uncultured Thiotrichaceae bacterium
ATTTTTTAGACGGCACTTTTTTCGCTACCGTTTTTTTCGCAGGCACTGATTTTTTCTTAACTGCTTTTTTTACAGCCTTTTTCTTAACTGCTTTTTTTGGTGGAGCTGGCGTTGTTGCCACGTCTACATCTGCTACACCTTTGTTCATTTCAGGCGCTTCGGCAATAGCCGTTTTTTCTGGTTCCATCTTTTGAACCTGTGCAGGCACTACGGCTTTCTTCTCAACGCTGGCTTCTTTAACAGAATCAACATCGCTCAGCTCTGTTTTTTCAGTCTCTGCTATTTTGCTGCCAGCGTTTTCTACTGCTGCATCCACCACCTTCTCAACGGGTGACGGGGCTGGCTTAACGGGAGGTGGAGAAGCCGGTGGTGCAGGCGGTGCTGGTGGCTCAGGCTTTGCTCGCAGCTTAGCAATTAACATACGCAATAAATTAAACACCATTAACACAATAGCGACAATCCAGCCAACAAGGCCGACGATTGCACTATAAATACGCATCCATAGCGGTGTTTTAAATTCATCAACATTTGATGCTTCATCAATAGCACCTACACCCGCACCTACAACGACATGTCCATTGCCTACATTAGGGAAAGCCTTTTTGGCCGAAATACAACCTAATGGAATAACAAACAAGGTCAGCACCGTTGAAACCACCACACCAAATAACAGTGAAATAGCCATGCCTTCGAAGATCGGATCCGCCAGAATAACACTAGAGCCACCAACCAGTGCTAATGCGGTAATGACAATAGGCCGAGTGCGCGCCTGGCAGGAGTTAATCACCGCGTCGAGCACGGGTACGCCTCGTTCAACCTCATGCTTGGTAAAATCGACCAGTAATATCGAGTTCCGCACAATGATCCCCGCCAATGCTATCCAGCCAATCATTGAAGTCGCAGTGAATTCGGCATCAAACAACCAGTGACCAGGAATGATACCCACCAGCGTTAGTGGAATGGGTGCCATTATGATGGACGGAAAGATAAAGTTTTTAAACTCAATCACCACCAGCATATAAATCAGAATCATCGCTAGGATGAAGGCACCGCCCATATCACGGAAGGTTTCATAAGTAACCGTCCATTCACCAGTCCATTCAAAACCTGACTGACGGCTATCGTCTGGCGGACCAAAGAAAGGCCCACCAAAAAAGCCATGTTCGACGGTAACACCATCTGGCGCAATATAATCGGCAAGCATGTCACCGACCTGAAACATACCATAGATAGGAGCGGCTAACTCACCGAAATTCTCACCCGTTACAAACTCGACTTCACGCAAGTTTTTATGGAAAATAAGATCTTGCTCAACGTCTTTTACAAAACGCCCCAGCTCCGACAATGGCAACATTGCACCATCAGGTGCCTGCACAGGAATAGTGCCCAGGCGAGAAAACTCAGAACGTACTGATAAGGGTACTTGCAATATGATAAAGGTTGGATCAACCACAGAGCCACGCTTCAAATCACCAACAACATAGCCACCCATCGCCATCTTAAGCGTGGTATTAATCGAGTCGATGGTGATGCCTCGACGTAATGCCTTATCACGATCCACTTCAAAACGCCAGATATCAAGCGGCTGTTGCATTAGGTTATCGACATCAGTAATGCTTTCCGCCTGCTCAAACATCACAGTCATATCGCGAGCAAACTGACGCCGAGTTTCAGCGTCCGGCCCATAAATTTCAGCAACAACTGACTGCAACACAGGAGGACCTGGCGGCATTTCAACAACCTGTATCCTAGCGCCAGCCTGCGTGGCAATCGGTAACAAAACTTCACGCATGGCCGTCGCGATTTCATGGCTGGTTATTTCACGCGTATTTTTATGCGTTAATCCAACCTGCATGTCTGCCTGCCAAGGGTTTGATCTCAAATAGTAATGCCGAACCAGACCATTAAAGTTGTAAGGCGACGCCGTACCCACATAGGTCTGTAAAGACACCACTTCTTCAAACTTTCTGGCTTCTTCCGCCAGTAAAGACATTAAGTTTGCGGTGGTAACTAATGATGTGCCTTCTGGGAAATTAACCACCACATTAAATTCACCTTTGTTATCCAGCGGCAACATTTTTACTGAAACAGCGGTGGTATAGAACAGCACACTGGCGGCAAAAAACATAACAAACAGTGACATTAAAAAGCCATAACCCAAAACACTATTGTCAATTAATGAAGTAATGGATTTTCGGAAAAAACGCCCAAGACGTTCATTGCCTTTATGCTCCTTTGCAGCATGGCGTTTCAGGGTTTTCATCGATGGCTTCATCTTATTAGTCAGCCATGGCGCAAAGGCAAAAGCGGCAAATAAGGAAAATAACATCGCCACCGAACCTAAAATTGGAATCGGCGACATATAAGGCCCCATCATACCGCTTACCGCACCCATTGGCATCAAAGCGGCGATAACAGTAAAGGTGGCGAGAATAGTCGGGTTGCCGACTTCATCGACAGCTTCGATTGAAACTTCTTCGCTCATATCTTCTTTTATCAACCAATGTCGATAAATATTTTCAACCACCACAATCGCATCATCAACCAGAATACCGATTGAGAAAATTAATGCGAACAAACTAACACGGTCAATGGTCAGCCCCAATACCAACGCACTAAATACGGTGAATAAAATAACGATAGGAATAACCGTCAGCACTACCAGTGCTGGTCGCCAGCCGAGGGCAAACCACACCAGCATGGTAACGATAGCGGTGGCAATGAACAGCTTAAAGATTAATTCGTTTACTTTGTCGTTCGCGGTTTCACCATAGTTGCGTGAGATATAAACATTCACATTATCTGGGATAATCTCGCCTTTGAGTAAGTCCAAGCGTTCAAGAATTTCCCGATAAACAGTAACACCATTTGAACCTTTCTTTTTAGCGATAGCAATGGTCACCGCCTGAGCACCATCGGCAACTTCATATTCAATACTGGCCGGCCCAGTATAGTGTTTTACCATCTGCCGTACTTCTGATGGACCATGCAAGACGTTAGCGACATCACGGATATACACAGGAATACCATCACTTATACCGACCACAATGCTTTCAACATCTTGTGCCGACTGAAGAAATGACCCAGTATAAACATTAAAGTTCTGACCCCAAGCCTCGATATCACCCACCGCCATTTCACTATTTGCCTGCTGAATGACCTCTGCTAGTCTCGGCAGACTAATACCAAAACCCGACAGCTTTTCAGGTAGCACTTCAACCCGCAGTTGCTCCGTGCGTCCGCTGACAACAAAGCCCTGACTGGAGTTTCTTACCTCGCTGAGTTTTTGCAATGTATCTAACGCGATCAGACGCAATGACGCATCATCAACTTCATTCGACCACAGCGTGATGGTCAAACCCGGCACATCATCAACCGATTTAGGTTTAACGGAAAACGTAACGCCCGGCGGCATCAGATCCTGGTTCGAATTAAGTCTGCTGTGAAGCTTGGTGAGCGAGTCTTCCATCTCTTCGCCAACATCAAATTCAACCACAATAAGGGCTGAGCCTCGTTGCGACACCCCAAAAACGTTTTTAACGCCAGATATTTCACCCATGATCCGCTGCAATGGCTCGGCCGCAAGCGCAGCAACCTGTTCCGCAGAGGCACCTTGATACTGCACAAAAATATCCACCATCGGCACTTCAATTTGCGGGTCTTCTTGCCTAGGAGTAAATGCCATACCGAATAAACCCATCAGTATGAAGATGATGATCAACATCGGCGTTAATGGTGAATTAATAAATGCCTTTGTAGTGGCACCGGCAAGACCGAGTTTACGAGGCTTTGTTTCTGGTTGATTCGTTTCTTTATTATCTGTCATGAGAATTTTTATCTATTTCTTTACAGTTCAAAGCGGTTCGTGGTGTCACTATACGAACATCTGCTAAACATCCAGTATGCATACACAACAGCAGCGGAGGGCATTGAGTAACTAGTCAGCAGTTAATCGCCAGGCACCAATATACGATCACCCGGCTCGAGACCAGACAAAATGGTTACGGAATCCTCGTCAATCACTTCACCGATGCGAACCAGACGCATTTTTGGCTTGTCTTCATCATCAATTATCTGCACAGATGGCAGACTGCCTCTTCTGTTAATTGCCGCCAATGGCACAACCGGTAAGGCACGACTAGGTGAACCCACATCAGGAATCATCACTTCAGCATACATGCCCGGACCACCAGGCACACCCTGCGGCAAATCAAACTCCACGCTTACTGTATGGTGGCGTTTATCCGCAACCGGGGATATTTGAGCAACACGCGCATTGACCAGCGTATTACCCACATCCAGTCTCGCCGGAACAATCATCCCTCTTTTCAGACCGGGCATTAAGCGAGCAGGAACAGCTGCCTGAATACGTAAAAACTTGGTGTATGAAAACACAATAAGTGGTTGACCTGGTTGCACAGTATCACCAATTTCAACCATTCGCTGCATAATCACGCCATCAAATGGGGCAATGGCCTGGGTATCTCGTAATTTTGCGCTAATTCCGCGCAAACCTGATTCTGCTTCTGCAACACGAGAACGCGCGGCGGCAACCTGAGTACCCTGGGTGACCAAGTCAGCATGACGCTCAATGCTTTTATTACCACCACCACTCGGCATAAAACCACTGCCAGTGCCACTATCACCCTGAAAAAAATCGTCAAACATCGCTGGCATACCCATGCCCGCCATCGGCCGCGGATTGTAAACACTCGGATTCCACAATTCCCGATTATATTGTACCTGCGCATTTTTCATCGCATTTTGCGCCGCATTTAACTGCGCTTCTAACGCTGATTTTTGCGCCTGCAATTTATCATCATTAATACGCACGAGCTCAGTACCAGCACTAAACTCTTCACCCTCTTCACCAGCAACACTAATAACCCGCCCTGGCATCTGTGCAGAAAGCGTCACTTCTTTAAGCGGGATAATGCTGCCACCCAAAATAACGGCACCACCATGTGTGGCCACACCAACGGTAATGATTTTATCGGCCTGTACCTGCACAGACCAACCGCTAACTAGCGTTAAAGAGAGACATAATGAAAACCTTCTAAGAAATTTTATTCGACTTATTATTGACATGCCAAAAGCTACCTTCATGTTCATTTACACAAACTTATCTAAATTTAAATATATCCGCAAATTGATAGGCGGATAATTAAAAGAGTGAGAGTGCCCTGTAGTGGCAAAAAAAGCAAGAATTTTCTGCCAATTACCTGAACACATTAAAACAAATTATAAAAAAAACAAGCACTTAATAATTCTGCACCTGCACCAAAGAAAAAGAACGGGAACGTCAGCCGTTTGCCACTGCCGCCACATTCAATTCAACACATCCCCTATCAGGCCTTCCCCCATGGAAAAGCCATCACCTGTTCAATACTTGACGCATTCACCAGCACCATTAACAATCGATCCAGACCCACTGCAACACCAGCGCATTCAGGCAAACCTGAGCGGAGTGCTGCAATCAGGTTTTCATCAATACGCCCACAACTCAGCCCAGCTTTTTTTCTCGCAGCATTTTCCTGCTTAAATCGCCGCAACTGTTCGTTAGCATCAGTTAGCTCATGAAAACCATTGGCTAACTCCACCTCGCCAAAAAACAGTTCGAACCGCTTAGCAACGATAATCTGCTGCTCATTTTTAGCCAGCTTTGCTAACGCACACTGGGAAGCGGGGTAGTCATACAAAAAGGTAAACCTGTTTTTTTGAAAAGCGGGCAAGACAAGCTGCGTAAGCAACCAGTCCAGCCAGACATTTACGTGGTCTGCCGACCCCATACCCTGCGGCACTTCAATATTATGCGATACAACCACCTGATGACATTCATCCGAGGTGGTTTGATGAGGGTTAATACCAACAGTATCGGCAAACGCCTGCTGATAGCTTAGAGACTTAAATTCCGCCCTGACCGAGTGAAAGGCCGTTGACGACTGACACAGCCCAGTCACCAGTTGCGCCAGTTCAGCCATCAAGTTCTCCGCATCGTAGTCTGGCTGATACCACTCCAGCATACTGAACTCAGGATTGTGATTTGGCCCCAGCTCATCATCACGAAAGGCTTTGCAAATTTGATATATCGGCTTTTTCCAGCCCGCCAGCAAACGTTTCATGGCATATTCAGGTGAGGTATTTAAATAGCCTGACTGATTACGGAAACGTGACGCCAAGCTTTCAAGATGCAGATCGGTTGTAGAGTATTGCGACAATAATGGCGTTTCGACTTCGAGGACATCACGCTGAGTAAAAAAAACCCTGATATTTTTCAACATCAGCGCCCGTTCTAGCAGTATTTCGCGGCTAGCCGATGACTGCCAGCTGTTATTAGCCATTTGCATACGTTTATAATAAAGCGCTGCGGAAGATTAGACGTTCATTTTCTAAGCACAAAGGCATTATTCCTAGCAAACTTGGGCAAGCGGTTGAATTTACCGCCAAAACACAAGCACTCATTTGAAAAACACATTCCAGCAGCAGCCTTGATATTCTGCTTGCACTCGTTAATGAGCAAAAAAATTGTCTGCCACTCAGGCTCGCGAGACAT